>JBOIDM010000072.1:0-2775 GCA_050740575.1 Gammaproteobacteria bacterium | reverse complement strand
AAGCAGCAGTGTGTCAAGAACCGGTATTAGAGTGCGAAAAATTCTGAGCTCGCATACAGCATGACTGGCGATATAGAGTAGCTCCAGCTCTGCGCTTAGGCGGAAGACATCGCGGCCATGAAAAGTTGAAGGACGCAGATGGGTTGAGACATTCTGCACGCTAAATACGCTCGCTTTACCTATTCCGGACTGCGGCGGAAATAAGGCGGTATGCACCTCCACACATACATGGGTACGGGGATGTAAGAACGGCATGCTGTGATGATGGCTCTCATAAAAACGCTCCGGGAGAGTCGACACTTTCGTGTAATTGAGTTGACGAAGAGCCGCTTCCACCGCAGCAACATCGGACTTCCGAACCAACAAGTCGAGGTCAACCATGGGCCGCAAGTAAGCCTCGCTGTAATACTGCTCGCATATCGAGATCCCTTTGAGCAAGGTCAGCGTCCCCGCTAAGCCATAGCAAGCATCGATGATCTCTTCGGTCGCGTGCAATTGCCGCTTAATCTTGACTTTGGCTTGAAGTTCCGACAGAAGCAGCGCGTGGGCGCACGTTTCGGGAATGAGCGAGCGTGTCCCGCAAACAAACTGTCGAAGAAGAGGCCCGAGTCCGATTGTTATCGCCCACTGTATTTGAGTCTTATCCGTTAGAGAAACCCCTAAGGTTTTCTGTTCGTGTGCGACAGCACGAAGCAGGGATATAAGAAACTGCTCCCCAACGTTGGGTTTACTCACCAACGGCTTCCGCACCTATCGGTGAGATGGTTTATCTTTCGCGACAATGGGTACTGCTGCAAGTTGGGAAAAATCGACTCTGAACGTTAATCGTGGGGGTAATTTCCGGTGTTTCAGAGCGTTGGCAACTTAGAGGAGGATTCTAACACGCGGCTAATCTTCATTGCTCAACCCGTAGGCTCGGCCCTGGACGACTCGGATCTTGTTATTCAGGCCCTCGACAACCCCGGGGCACCTAGTTTTCTAGGGCGCGCCAATACTAGCAGAACCGCCTCATTCAGCTGGCGGAAAACAACAGCTTACGCTTCGGGACTCGGGCCCTCGCCGGAGCCGCGGCGCGCGGCGCGTTTGCGGCGGATTTGTAAGAGCGTCATCACCGGACCGGTGGAGGCGTAGATCAGAAAGGCTACAAACAGCGAAATGGGTGGCGACAGGGACACGAGCACGAACACGAGAACCACGAGGAGGCCCCGCACGAAGGGGACGCGGCCTCGGAAATCGATGGTCTTCAAACTATGGTAACGAACGTTGCTGACCATGAGGCCCGCCGCCACCACCGTCAATAGCAGCGTCAGAGGCGCCAGGAACCTACCGTCGGTCAATCCACTGTCCGCCCCGACCCACACCAACCCGGCCAATAAGGCCGCCGCCGAAGGGCTGGGCAGACCCTGAAAGTGTTGTTTGTCGGCCGTACCGACCTGGGTATTGAAGCGCGCCAGCCGGAGCGCGGCGGCCGAGGTGTAAACGAATGCCGCGAGCCATCCCAGTTTGCCCAAGGTGAGCAGAGACCATTGATACATGACGAGCGCTGGGGCCACTCCAAAGGAAACCATATCCGAGAGGCTGTCGTACTCCGCCCCAAAATCGGTTTCGGTGTTGGTCAGGCGCGCCACGCGGCCATCGAGTCCATCGAGCAACATCGCGATGAAAACCGACACCGCCGCCTCGTGAAAGCTTCCCTTGATGGCGGCGACGATGGCGTAGAAGCCAGCGAACAGCGCCGCCGTGGTGAAGAGGTTCGGCAGCAGGTACAGGCCGCGCCGGCGCGGGATTTTCGCATTGTGTCCGATGTTAAGCACGCACCTTAAGGAGTCTGCATTGGGCCGGTTATGCGTACACGCCTGCTTGGCGCTCTAGTTCCGGCTGCGATCGACTAAGCGATTGGCTTGGATCCAGGGCATCATCTCGCGGAGTTTCGCCCCGACCTGTTCGATGGGGTGCTCGCGGCTCAAGCGCCGCATCGCTTTCAGCATCGGCGCGCCGCTCTGGTTTTCTAGGATAAATTCGCGGGCGAACTGCCCGCTTTGGATTTCCTGCAAGATCTCCTTCATCGCTTTACGCGCTTCCGCGCCTACGACGCGCGGCCCGCGGGTGAAATCACCGTATTCCGCGGTGTTGGATATGGAGTAGCGCATGTTCGCGAGGCCCCCCTCGTAGATCAGATCCACGATGAGCTTGGTTTCATGGAGGCACTCGAAATAGGCCATCTCCGGCGAATAGCCCGCCTCGACCAGAGTCTCGAACCCAGCTTGGATGAGGGCCGTGATCCCGCCGCACAGTACGGTTTGCTCCCCGAAGAGATCGGTCTCCGTTTCCTCGCGAAAGTTAGTCTCGATGATCCCCGCCCGGCCGCCCCCGATAGCCGTCGCGTAAGCGAGCGCGATCTCTCTGGCTAGCCCGGTGGCATCCTGATGGATCGCGATGAGGCAAGGCACCCCCCCGCCCTGAATATAGGTGGAGCGCACCAAATGCCCGGGTCCTTTGGGCGCGATCATGATGACATCTAGGTCGGGGCGCGGCTCGATTTGGCGGAAATGGATGTTGAACCCGTGGGCGAAGGCCAAAGTTTTTCCGGGCTTGATGTTGCGTTCGATATGCTCGCGATAGAGCGCAGCATGGCGCTCATCGGGCGCGAGCACCATGACCACATCGGCCGCGCCGACCGCTTGCTCGATCGAGGCCGTGGCCAGTCCCGCCGCGGAGACTTTCGCTGCGGTGTCCGACCCCTCGCGCAAACCGACAGCCACCTGCACGCCCGAC
>JBOIDM010000071.1:0-2272 GCA_050740575.1 Gammaproteobacteria bacterium | reverse complement strand
GCCCCACCATCGGCCCGGCCATTCCATTGCCGCCGTCGACGACAACGCGGCACGGCTGGATGCGTTCAGGGTCGATGAAGGAGAGCACACGCTCGTCGAACTCCTCGCGGACGTCGACTGCCTGTACAGAGCCACCCCCGGGGGCCTCGCCGACCCCGCGCGGCAGGAGATTGCGAAACTCACAGAATTCCCGCACGGCATCGGCGAGCCCTTGCCGCAGACCATTCACGTGGGTACCGCCCTGCACCGTCGGCACAAGATTCACATAGCTCTCGGTGATGATCTCGCCCTCGTCCGCGACCCAATGCAAGGCCCAATCGACGGCCTCGTGCGTGCCTTCCAGACTCCCCGTAAACGGCTGCGGCGGCAGGAGATCGCGCCCGGCCAAGGCCTCCGAGAGGTAGGCCGTGATTCCGTCTTGGTACTGCCATTCCTGGTGCTCGCCGCCGTCCTCGTCCGTGAACCGGATCAGCAATCCCGGACAAAGCACCGCCTTCGCGCGCAGTACGTGTTTCAAGCGCGGGATGGCGACTTTCAAGGTATCGAAGTAACACGCTTCGGGCCAGAGGCGGATCGCCGTTCCGGTATTTTGCCGTCCCACCGTGCCGATGACCTCGAGCTCGGTCTTTTTTTCTCCGCCTTCGAAGATCATTCGATATTCGCGCCCGTCACGGCGCACGCGGAGCTCCAGGCGCCGCGACAGCGCGTTGACGACCGAGACCCCCACCCCGTGTAAGCCACCCGCGAAGCGATAGTTTTTTGCCGAAAACTTTCCTCCGGCATGCAGGCGAGTCATGATCACTTCCACGCCCGACACTTTTTCCTCCGGGTGAATATCCACCGGCATGCCGCGGCCGTCATCGGTCACGGTCGCGGAGCCGTCGTGATGCAGCTCCACATCGATGCGTTTGGCGTAGCCCGCAATCGCCTCATCGACGCTGTTGTCCACCACCTCTTGAATCAGATGATTGGGGCGCGCGGTGTCGGTGTACATCCCCGGCCGGCGGCGCACCGGATCGAGTCCGGTGAGGACTTCGATGTCGGCCGCATCGTAGCGTCGATTCACGTACAGCGATCGCCTGCCCTAGATCCCGTAAGCCAATCTTAAGAGTGACAAGGGGTGCAGGGTCTTAACGCTCTTGTTCAAGCCGGCCTCGATATGGTGCGCGGCGAGCGCGCAGTCACTGGTGAAATAATCGGCATCCGCTTGCGCGACGCGATGGGCGACGGGGCGGCCGATTTTAACCGCGGCCTCGTGGTACTCGCGCTTGATCCCATAGGTGCCGTTGTGCCCCGAACAGCGTTCGATGGCCTCGACTCTCGTCTTCGGCACCAGACTCAATATTTCCCGGGTCCTGGGTCCTATGTTCTGCACGCGCTGATGGCAAGGGACATGGTAAATTACTTTACCCAACGGGTTCTTAAAGTCCGTGACCAAAAGCCGCGCCTTGTGGCGCAGGCTTAAATACTCGAACGGGTCATAGAAGGCCTCGGCGACATGTTGAGCATCCGGATCCTCGGGCAGCAGCAGCGGGATCTCTTGCTTGAACATCAAGACACACGAGGGCACCAGGGCGAGGAGGTCCCAACCCTCCTTGGCGGAGCGCGCCAAGGCCGGGAGATTGCGTTGGGCGAGGCGCTCTACCGAGCCGAGATCTCCAAGCTCTAGCTTCGGCATCCCGCAACACGCCTCTTGCTCGATTACCCGCACCGGAATGCCATTGTGCTCGAAGATGGCGATGAGATCCTCACCGATCTCCGGTTCGTTGTAATCTCCGTAACAGGTGGTGAACAAGACCACGCGGCCTTTGGTATGCGGCGTCGCGAGCGGCTCTATCGGCGTCGCTTTGCGCTTACGGATCCGCCGCCTCAGCGTGCGTTCCTGATATTTCGGTAACAGCGCTTGGGCATGCACGCCCAAGGTTTTCTCGGTGACCCGCCGCACGACCCTGTTGGCGGCAGCGCGATTCACGATCGAGGCCACCACCGGCACGCTGGCGATGCGGCCCACGACATCGGGGGAGGAGAGGAGCCTGTCGCGCACGCTCGCGCCTTCGGATTGGTAGCGCGCGGCTTTAGCCCGCAACATCAAGTGCGGGAAGTCGATGTTCCAAGGATGCGGGGGCACATAGGGGCATTTGGTCATGAAACAGAGATCGCACAGGTAGCAATTCTCCGCCACCTTCCGGTAGTCCTCCTTTGCCACCCCATCGACTTCCATGGTCGCCGAGCCGTCGACCAAGTCAAAGAGCGTAGGAAACGCATTACAGAG
>JBOIDM010000070.1:0-3134 GCA_050740575.1 Gammaproteobacteria bacterium | reverse complement strand
ACTCGTCGCTTCGTAATCCGTTTCTTTGGGCGGTCATCCTATCAGCACAGCCGCTGCACCCCGATCCCCCCTCGTCTGCCTTGGCGGCACAGGAGACGTCGGAACCCACGATCTCCGCCTCGACGACTCATGATCAACCGGGTCACGATGCCGTCGCGACCGAGCACGCGACAAACCAGAATGCAGGGATAAACACCATAGTGATCAATCCAGAGCGCCTTCAGGCCATCGGCGTCAAATTCGAGCCCGCGGCACGCCGATCGCTCAATAAGACGATTCGTACGGTAGGCCGGGTGGAGCTCGATGAGCAGCGGCTCGCTCGTGTAAACATCAAGATAGAAGGCTGGATCGATGATCTCTATGTGAATACTACCGGCCAGCAGGTGAAGCGCGGCCAAGTTCTCTTCGCCCTGTACAGTCCAGAGCTTGTAGCTACACAGGAGGAGTATCTCTTGGCCTTGCGGGGAGTACGGACACTTTCGAAAAGCGAGTTTCCCGAGGTCGTTCAAGGGGCGCGCTCGACGCTGGAAATGAGCCGCCGGCGCTTGCTCCTATGGGACATTGAGGACTACCACATACGGGATCTAGAACGCACCGGAAAAGTCCTGCGAACCCTGCCCATCCACGCGCCGCTTGCGGGCACCGTCATCAACAAGGTCGCCGTGGCGGGCATGCATGTGAACGCCGGCGATGAGCTTTATACCATCGCCGATCTCACCAGGATATGGGTGGTCGCCGACATCTACGAATACGAGCTGCCGCTCGTCAAGCTCGGCCAAACTGCAGCCGTTAGCTTGTCCTACGCTCCTCAACACGTGTTTCAAGGCCGCATTGGTTTTGTCTACCCGACCATCGATCCACAGACACGCACCGCGAAGGTCCGATTCGAGCTCGACAACCAGGGCGAAATTCTCAAACCCGGCATGTACGCGAATGTAGAACTTACCATCCCGCTCGGCACGCGTCTCGTCGTGCCCAAAGACGCGATCCTAGAGTCGGGCGAGCGCCAGATCCTTTTCATACACCACGGGCGCGGGAAGCTCGAATGGCGCGACGCCAAGCTCGGCCTGCGCAGCGGGGACTGGGTCGAGGTGCTCGACGGACTCGCGGAGGGCGAGCACATCGTTACCTCCGCCAACTTTCTCATCGATTCCGAGAGTCAGCTCAAAGCGGTTATCGGCGGCATGAAAGGGATGAAACACTGAGACCATCACGGTTATGGTAGAGCGGATCATCGAGTTCAGCGCGCGCAATCGCTTTATCGTGTTTTTGTTGATCTTCGGCTCTGCGATGGTCGGATTTCTCGCACTTAGGAATACGCCCATCGATGCACTACCCGATATCTCAGACACCCAGGTCATCGTCTACACCCAATGGATGGGGCGCTCGCCGGATCTGGTCGAGGATCAGATCACTTATCCTATTGTCACGGCATTGCTGTCCGCGCCCAACGTGACCGTGGTTCGCGGTTTCTCAGACTTCGGTTATTCCTACGTATACGTGCTCTTTAAAGACGGCACGGACATCTACTGGGCACGCTCGCGGGTCTTGGAATACATGAATCAGCTTGCCGGGAGGTTGCCCGAAGGCGTGGCTCCGCAACTCGGGCCGGATGCGACGGCGGTCGGCTGGGTGTTTCAGTATGCCCTCATCGACGAGACGGGGAAACACGATCTCGCCGAGCTGCGAAGCTTCCAAGACTGGTACCTGCGCTATTGGCTTCGCGCCGTCGATGGCGTCGCGGAAGTCGCGGGCATCGGCGGGTTTGTTCGCCAATACCAGGTCAATCTCGATCCCACCAAGGTGCAAGCGTACAAGCTGTCCCTGCCCGAGGTCATCGAGCGCATCCGCATGAACAATTTGGATGTGGGAGGACGTGTCGTGGAGTTCTCCGGGCTTGAGTACATGATCCGCGGTCGCGGGTACATCAAGTCGGTACACGATATCGAACAGATCGCGGTCGGAGCAAGCGAGAATGGGACACCAATCTTGCTACGGGACGTCGCCAAGGTCGGGCTCGGGCCCGACATGCGCCGCGGGCTGGTCGAGCTCGACGGAGAAGGTGAGGTGGTCGGCGGGATCGTGGTCATGCGCTTTGGCGAAGACGCACTCAAGGTCATCGAACGGATAAAGGCTAAGCTCAAGGACATCGAGTCCTCATTGCCCAAGGGCGTTAAGGTGCTTAGCGTTTACGACCGGAGCGACCTCATCCTCGAATCCATTGCCACCGCCAGCGAAAATTTAATCGAGGAACTCTTGGTCGTAAGCGTGCTCATCATTGGGTTTCTCCTCCACCTGCGATCCGCACTTATCCCCATCCTCACGCTACCATTGGCGGTTCTCATCGCTTTCATCCCATTGTATTTCATGGGCATTGGCATGAATATCATGTCCATCGGCGGCATCATCGTGGCCATCGGAGACATGGTGGATGCCGCCATCGTGATGGTGGACAACGCGCACAAGCGCCTCGAGGAATGGGAGCGAAGTGGCCAACTGGGGGATCGAACCGAAGTGTTAATCCGATCCCTCAAGGAGGTGGGCCCAGCGATCTTCGCGTCGCTGTTAGTCATTGCCATCGCCTTCATGCCGGTATTCACGCTGGAGGCTCAGGAAGGCAGGCTGTTTAAACCCCTCGCCTTCACCAAGAATCTCGCGATCGCCATGAGTGCAGTACTCGCGATCACGCTGATCCCGGCAATGGCCTCATTTCTGATTCGCGGGCGTATCCGCCCCGCGCAGCAGCATCCCGTAAGCCAGTTTTTGCAGCGCGTATATGCCCCGTTGTTACGCCTCGTACTGCGTCAGCGCGCGGCGGTCGTGGTCCTGTCCATAGGCCTTGCGCTTTCTAGTATTCCCGCCTACCAGCGTATGGGGAACGAATTCATGCCCCCTCTTTATGAAGGCACGATCCTGTATATGCCGACAACCCTTCCAGGGCTTTCGGTTACCGAGGCCGCTAGACTCTTGCAGCAGATGGATCGTAGGTTGAAAGCTTTCCCCGAGGTGGAACGGGTCTTCGGCAAGGCGGGACGTGCGGAAACCTCGACCGACCCGGCACCCTTCAGCATGATGGAGGTTGTTGTTACCCTCAAGACTAAAGATAATTGGCGTCCCGGGATCACCTATGAATC
>JBOIDM010000069.1:0-2400 GCA_050740575.1 Gammaproteobacteria bacterium | reverse complement strand
TCCATAGCTTCAACAAGGTCCACCACCTCGAGAACCGTCATCTTGGAAATGGCCTCCAAGATCTCTACTTTTGACACTGCCATGATAACTAAGCCTCCTAATCAAATATGAATATGCCTGTGACGATGAATTAAGTCCCTTGTTTTTGATCGCGTACCGCCGCCAGTACGCGCACCAAACGCGTATGCGGTTCGGCCAGCGTCCGCACGAGCTTGGCTACCGGGGCCTGCATCACCGCCATCAGACGGCTGATAGCCTGTTCCCGCGTCGGGAGGCTCGCAACGGCCTTGATGGCGCTCGGACTGACCAGTTTTCCGCCCAGTGCGATCAAGCGCACGATGAGTTTATCGTTTCTTTTCGTGAACTCGTCGAACACTCGCGCGGGAGCTCCCGGATCCTCGCCCGCGAACGCCAATACCAGCGGTCCAACCATGCCTTCACGCATGCACGAAAATTGGGTATCGGACACGGCTCTGCGCGCCAGCGTATTTCTTACCACACGCAAATAAACCCCCGCTTTTCGCGCGGCATTGCGCAACTCCGTCATTTGTGCAACGGATAATCCCGCGTATTCGGCGGCGACCGCGGAATGAGCACTACGCGCGACTTCCGCTACATCGGCTACGATAGCCCGCTTCGCTTCCAATTTAAGCCTCACATTGGCCTCCTGTTTTAGACACTCTCCGCCCCTCGTTGATCGCCAGAGGACTAGCTATAACACCAGGTACATCACCTTCTCACAGACTGGCGTCTTCCCGGGAATCCATTGTCCCGAGCGACGCCCCAGCGCCCAGCCGCGCACGGCCTAGGCTCCGACGATGCTCACTCGATCCAACGCGATCCCCGGACCCATGGTGCTGGCGACGCTCACATTCTTTAGGTAAATACCCTTCGCCGCCGCCGGCTTGGCTTTGTTGAGGGCCGCCACAATCGCCGCCAAATTCTCCTGCAGAGCGCCAATCTGAAACGAAACCTTGCCGATACAGCAATGGACTATACCGGATTTATCACTCTTGAAACGCACTTGTCCGGACTTCGCGTTTCTTACTGCCGTAGCCACATCCGGAGTGACGGTGCCGACCTTGGGGTTCGGCATTAGGCCGCGCGGTCCCAGGATTTGACCGAGTTGACCCACGATGGCCATGCTCTCGGGCGCGGCGACAGCCACATCGAAATCGATTTGACCTGCCTTCACTTGTTGCGCCAAATCTTGAAGTCCCACGATATCGGCGCCCGCGGCGCGCGCAGCCTCGGCCTTGGCGCCCTCGGCGAACACGGCAACCCGCACTTGCTTTCCGGTGCCATGAGGCAAGACGATGGCGCCCCGCACCGACTGGTCCGATTTTCGCGGGTCGATGCCCAGGTTGATCGCCACTTCGACCGATTCATCGAACTTCGCGGAGGCGATCTCTTTTAGGAGTCGCAGGCCCTCATCCACGGCATATATTTGTCCGGCGGTGACCTTTTCCCGCGCCGCTTTCCCTTTTTTACTGAGCTTGGCCATGATTAAGCTCCCTCGACTTCAATGCCCATACTGCGCGCCGTACCGGCGATGGTGCGTATAGCCGCTTCTAAGCTGGCCGCCGTCAAATCCGGTTCCTTGGTTTTGGCGATAGTTTCGAGCTGCGCCCGCGTTACCCGTCCGACCTTGTTGCTGTTTGGGGTGGCGCTGCCTTTTTCGAGTCCCAAGGCCTTGCGCAACAATACCGATGCGGGAGGGGTCTTGGTGATAAACGTAAAACTGCGGTCCGCGAAAACGGTGATGACCACCGGCGTCGGCAATCCGGGCTCGAGCCCTTGTGTATGAGAATTGAACGCCTTGCAAAACTCCATGATATTCACACCGTGCTGGCCCAGGGCCGGCCCGACCGGCGGACTCGGATTTGCCTTGCCCGCGGGGACTTGCAGCTTTACGTACGCTTGTATTTTCTTTGCCACGTGCGCCTCTCTTGAGTAAGCATCCTGTTGCGTAAACCATCGCGTTGGTTCACTCCTTCTCGACCTGACTAAACTCCAGCTCCACTGGCGTCGCGCGGCCGAAGATTAACACCGCCACCCGTAAGCGGTTTTTTTCGTAGTTCACTTCTTCTACCACGCCGCTGAAATCGGTGAACGGCCCTTCCCTAACCCGCACGACTTCGCCCACTTCGAACAGTACCTTTGGCCGCGGTTTATCGGTGCCTTCCTGCATGCGGTGCAAGATCTTATCGGCTTCCTGATCCGTGATCGGCGCGGGCCGATCGCCGCTTCCGCCGATGAAACCCATTACCTTTGGCACCTCTCTTACCAGGTGCCAGGTGTCCTCGTCCATTTCCATCTGCACTAAGACATAACCCGGGAAAAACTTGCGGTCCGTCTTGCGTTTCTGTCCATCCCGCAGCTCCACGACCTCCTCCGTCG
>JBOIDM010000068.1:0-7621 GCA_050740575.1 Gammaproteobacteria bacterium | reverse complement strand
GAATCGATATTGAAATTGACAAACCCGCTGTCGAGGTAGTGCGAACGCAGGGCTTCGAGATCGGCCCCGAGCTTTTGCTTCGAGTACTGATCCGATTTGGTGAAAAACGAAATCAGGGTGGGCGTCGTTAGTTTAAAGCTTTTAAGCAGCTCGTCGTCATCGTACGCCTTGTTGCCGACGATATTGATTTGCTTAATGCGCGCGGCACGTCCCTCGGCAATTTGTATCGTCACCGCGACCAGGTTGTTTCCCAGCGGCTTGACATCCGATTCGATCTGAACCGCATACTTGCCTTGAGCAAAATACTGCCGTCTAAGTTCTTGTTCTACCTTGTCCAATAGTGAACGGTCGAAGACCTCTCCCTCGGCGAACCCAATCTGCTTCAGGGCATTGAAGAGATCCTCGGTCTTGATGTCGCTATTGCCGGAGATGCCGATCTTGGAGATGGTCTCGCGCTCGCTGACCACCACGACCAGGGTGTCGCCCGAGCGCTCCATCCGGACATCCTTGAAGAATCCCGTCTTGAACAGCGCGCGTATCGCTTCCCCCGAGCGGCTCTCGTCGAACTCATCCCCGACCTTGATCGGAAGGTAGTTGAAAACCGTACCGGGCGCAATCCGCCGCAAGCCTCCAATACGGATATCCTTGATGATGAACCGTTCCCCGGCTAGCGCCGGGAGAGCAGTCTGGGCAGTCACCAGCAACGCCAAGAGGCACCGCAGTAGAGTTCGACCGGCCACCGTTATTAATTCTTATTCAGTCTATTGGAGGATGCGCGCGACGTCGTTAAATATCGCAATGGCCATCAGGCTTCCGAGCAGCACCATCCCAATCTGCTGCGCAAAGCGTTGCGTCTCCGCCGAGACCGGTTTGCGTTGCACTAACTCTATAAGGTAATACAATAAATGGCCTCCATCCAGTAGCGGTACCGGAAGCAAGTTGAGCACACCGAGACTCACGCTCACGATCGCCAGAAACGATAAAAAGGCCACCATTCCGATACCGGCGGACTGTCCGGCAAATTGCGCGATGCTGATCGGCCCGCTGAGATTCCGCACGGAGGCTTCGCCGAGTAGCATTTTAAGGATGATCTTTAAGGTGATAGCTGACATTTCCACCGTCTTCGCCACGGAGTGCCCAAAGGCGTCCAAGAGTGAATAACGCTGGGTGGCGAAGAGCGCCGGATCGAGATCTTTCGGCGCCGCCACGCCGGCCCCGATGCGCCCGATTACCCTGCCCTCGGCTTCCGATCGTTCCGGCCGCACCTCTAGGGTGAGAGACGTGTGCTCGCGCTCGACCCGGAGCTGAATCGTTCGCTCCGGCCGCTCCTGGACATACTCGACCCATTGCTCCCAAGACCGCATCGGGCGCCCGTCGGCCTGAAGGATCCGATCCCCCGCCCGAAGCCCGCTCCGCTCCGCCGCCCCGCCCGCAAGCACCTCCCCGATCACGGCCTCGAGATGGGGCCGATAGGGCTGGATGCCGAGACGCCGCAATAGGCTTCCACTCGCGAGGTCATCGATATGCACTCGGCGCAATTCGATCGCAACGCTGCGGGTGCGACCTGCCTCATCGCGTACCGAGAGGTTTACCGGTTCACCGTCCACGACCCTGGGTACTGTTTCGTTGATCACCGCATCCCAGGTAGGGGTCGGCACCTCGTCCACGGAAACGATTTCGACTCCTTGGCGGAGACCCGCCTTAGCCGCTATCGAATCCGGGGCCACCTCGCCGACCAGCGGCCTGAGGCCGGAGATCCCGATCACATACATCGCGCAATAGGCGAGGATCGCAAACAAGAAATTAAACAGCGGCCCGGCCATGACTACCGCGGTTCTCGCCGCCAGCGGTTGGCGGTTGAATTCGCGCTTGAGATCCTCGGGTGGCACCGGCCCTTCCCGGTCATCGAGCATCTTCACGTAGCCTCCCAAGGGGATGGCGGCGACGACAAACTCCGTTTGATCGCGGCCGATCCGGCGCCCCCATATGGGTTTTCCGAACCCCACCGAGAAGCGCAGCACCTTGATACCGACGCCGCGCGCGACACAGAAGTGACCGAACTCGTGGACCACCACCAAGACCCCGACGACGGCGATGAAGGCCAGGACTGAAAACATGAAATCCATCATTGACGCCTCGCGGCAACGGCCCGCGCGGCATGCGCTCTGGCGGCCGCGTCCGCGGCCAAGATCCCGTCGAGCGAGTCGGCTCCCGCGCTCGGCACGCTCGCCAAGGTGTCCGCAACGACCGCGGGAATATCGCTGAATCGCAAGCTGCCATTGAGAAACGATTCGACCGCGACCTCGTTGCCTGCATTCAACACTGCGGTCGCCGTACCCCCTGCTTCGAGCGCTTGACGCGCCAAACCCAGACACGGGAAACGCTCGCCATCCGGAGGTTCAAACTCCAGCCGCCCCACGTCCAAAAGATTGAGCGGCGCGACCCCCGAAGGGATGCGCTCCGGCCAGGCCAGGGCATGGGCAATCGGCGTCCGCATATCGGGATTACCCAACTGCGCCAATACTGAGCCGTCGATGAACTCCACGAGCGAGTGAACCACGCTCTGCGGGTGCAGCACGACCTCGACTTGTTGCGGCGTGCTTGCGAATAACCAGCAGGCTTCGATGAACTCGAGCCCCTTATTCATCAGGGTCGCGGAGTCCACGGATATCTTGCGTCCCATGACCCAGTTGGGATGGGCGCAGGCCTGATCGGGGGTCACGGCGCGGAGATCGGCAAGCGGCGTCTTGCGAAACGGGCCCCCCGATCCGGTAAGCAGTATACGCCGGACGCCCGCCCGTTCGAGTCCCGCGCGAAAGGAGAGGGGCAGACATTGAAAGATGGCATTATGCTCGCTATCGATGGGCAGCAGTTCAGCACCGCTGGTTTTGACCGCTTCCATGAAGATGCGCCCCGACATCACCAAGGCTTCCTTGTTCGCCAAGAGAACGCGTTTCCCCGCGCGCGCCGCAGCGAGCGTGGGCAGCAGCCCCGCCGCGCCGACAATCCCGGCCATCACATAATCGGTTTCCGGGGCGCTTGCGACCGCTTCCAAGCCGGCGCACCCGCCAAGCACACGAACACCGGGCGCGCTCGCGGCCAAGCGGCGCCCAAGTTTCAATGCCTTGGTTTCATCGACCATCACGGCATAGACCGGATGCCAGGCCTCGCATTGGTTCGCGAGCCCATCGAGATTGCGATGGGCAGTCAGCGCGATGATCCGAAAACGCTCGCGATGCCGGGCCACGACATCGAGCGTGTTGACGCCGATGGTGCCCGTCGACCCCAGGATCGTCAGACCAATCACAGCGGCAACCCGACGGCGCTGCCGAGGGCGAACACCGGCGCGGCGGCCATCAAACTATCGATGCGGTCAAGGATCCCGCCGTGTCCGGGTAGCAGGCGACCGCTATCTTTCACCCCCGCTTGCCGTTTCACCAAGCTCTCGAACAGATCGCCGAGCACCGAGAATACGACCGTGGCGAGACAGAGGGTCATGAACCCCAACCGGTCCGCAAAACGTAAGGGGATCCACCCTGAACATAGCCACCCGACCGCTCCCGAAGCAGCCAATCCACCCCATAATCCCTCCCAGGTCTTGCCTGGGCTGACCTTATCCGCGAGCCGATGCTTTCCCCAGCGCTTGCCGGCAAAAAAGGCTCCGATGTCCGCCGACCAAATCACCAGCAAGAGCGCGACCACCAAGAACACCCCGTCATTGGATCGGCCATGCAAACCGATGAGTGCCGCCCAGCCGGGGACCACGACAAACCAACCGGCCGCGCACAGTAACGGCCGTGACTTCGGAATACCGATCCCACTGCGCTGATAATCGAGGAGCCAATAGAACGCGGCGCACCACCCGCACAACAAGAGCAGGGCAGCACCGGCCACCTGATCCTTAACCCACGACACGCTCAAGAGCCAGTACGCCGCCGCCATGCAAGCAGACGTTGCGACCGTATAGTAGACGCGCGGTTGGAACGCAGACCAACCGGCGAGGTAACTCCACTCCCACGCGCCTAACGCGATGAAGGCGCCGAAAACAACCGCCACACCCGCAGTCGGCAAAAAAAACAAAGTCCCGAGCACCAGCGGGATGAGAATGGCAGCGGTAACAACGCGGCGCCTAAGCGCCGCGAAGGCATTCGACCTGCTCGCCTGTCTTGCCGAATCGCCGCTGCCGCATTGCATAAGAGTTAAGTGCCATTTCCAGGTGAGCCGGTGTGAAGTCCGGCCACAGAGAGTCGGTAAAAAAAAACTCGGTATACGCCAATTGCCACAGTAAATAATTGCTGATGCGCTGCTCGCCGCCGGTGCGAATTATAAGATCGGGATCGGGGAGATCGCCCAGGCTCAGGTGCGCTTCCACCGCGGCCTCCGTAATCTCCTCGGCTCTCATGACCCCTGCCGCGACCTGTCTGGCGAGCGCTCTCGTAGCCTGGGTAATATCCCAACGCCCCCCATAGTTCGCCGCGATGACCAAAATAAGCCCGCTGTTTTCTTGCGTTAATTTCTGCACCTCCTCAATGCTACCCCGCAGTTTGGACGGAAATGCGGCATCGTCGCCTATCACCCGCAGCCGGACGTTGTTTTCGCGCAGTTTCATGGCCTCTTCCTGCAGCGAGGTAAAAAATAACTCCATGAGTAGTGCGACCTCTCGCTTGGGCCGGCGCCAGTTCTCGCTGCTAAACGCAAACAGCGTCAGCACCTCGATGCCCATCTCCGCGCAGGGGGCGACCATACGGCGCACCGCCTCGACGCCCGCCCGGTGACCGGCAACGCGCGGTAACCTCCGGCGTTTCGCCCAGCGCCCATTACCATCCATGATGATGGCCAGGTGGCGGGGGATCGCGGCGCGCTTCCTGTAGCGATCAGCGCCGTTCTCCTCGACCGTTGAGCACAGCCTGCCGTCAGCCAAAATTAGACTTCCAATAAATCTTTCTCCTTGGCGGCCAAAACCTCCTCGATACGCGCGATATTGTCATCGGTCAAACGCTGTATCTTCTCCTCGGCCCGGCGCTCGTCGTCTTCGGAAATGTCTTTCTTTTTCACCAGATCCTTCATGTGGTGATTCGCGTCGCGACGAATGTTTCTGATGGCGACCCGGGCCTGCTCGGCCTCGGCCTTGACGACTCGAATGAGATCGCGCCGCCGCTCCTCGGTCAAGGTCGGCAAGGGCACGCGAATGAGATCGCCCGCCGTCGCGGGATTGAGGCCTAGGTCGGAATTCAAGATCGCCTTCTCGACGGCCTTCACCATGCTTTTATCCCAAGGCGTCACCCCCAGCGTGCGCGGGTCGATCACCGTGACCGTTGCTGCCTGACTGATCGGAACTTCCGATCCGTAATAATCGACCCTGATATGATCGAGCAAGCTGGCATGCGCCCGTCCCGTCCGGACCTTCGCTAGTTCGTGTTGCAAGCACTCTATAGCCTTGTGCATGCGCATATCGGCAGTCCGCGCAATTGTGTCGATCATGGTCTGGCCCCAACGCGCGCGACGCTGGTCACGAGCGTTCCTTCCTCAGCGCCCATCACGGCTCGCAGTAGCGCGCCCGGCTTGCTCATATCAAGCACCCGCAACGGTAGTGCGTGATCGCGGCAAAGCACGACCGCAGTTGCATCCATGACGCCCAGCTTGTCCGTAAGCACCTGGTCATAATCCAGTTGGTCATAGCGGCGCGCAGCCCGAACTTTGCGGGGATCGGCGGAATACACCCCATCGACTTTGGTCGCCTTGATCATAAGCTCGGCGTTGATCTCAATGGCACGCAAGCTTGCCGCTGAATCCGTGGTAAAAAAAGGGTTGCCCGTTCCGGCCGCGAAGATCACCACCCTACCCTTTTCCAGATGCCGGACCGCGCGGCGGCGGATATAGTCCTCACAGATTTGATTCACCCGTATCGCCGACATTACCCGGGCGAACAAACCGATACGCTCCAAGGCATCCTGCAAGGCCAACGCATTAATCACGGTCCCGAGCATACCCATGTGATCGGCCGTGACCCGGTCTATACCCTTGGCCGCCAGCCCTTGGCCACGCAGTATATTGCCACCGCCGATGACAATTGCCACCTGCGCACCACAGGCCGCCAGTTCTTTGATCTCGCCGGCGAGGCGGTGTATGACCTCGGGATCGATGCCGTAATCGCTCGTTCCCATGAGCGCTTCGCCGCTCATCTTAACCAGGATGCGGCGGTATTTCGGGATCCCGGCGCTCACCGTGAGTTAACCCCCGCGTGTTTGGGCCATAACCTCCGCCGCAAAATTCTCGACGCGCTTTTCGATCCCCTCCCCAACCGCGAATCTTTGGAAGGCGCGTACGCTCGCCCCGGCCCCCGCCAACAGCTTTCCCACCGTCACCTCGGGGTTCTTTACAAACGCTTGACCCAAGAGGGCAACTTCACTCTTATATTTCTGCAGCTTACCGGCCACGATCTTCTCCATCACCGCCGGCGGCTTTCCGGTTTCCGCCGCCTGCACCGTGAAGATCTCCTTCTCGCGCGCCAAGAGATCCGCAGGGACCTCCGACTCATGCACGCACAGGGGCCGGCACGCCGCGATGTGCATCGCGATATCTTTGGCGATTTCAGCATCGCCTCCGGCCATGCTGACCAAAACCCCGATCTTAGTACCGTGGGGGTAGATCCCGAGGACGCCGTTTCCCGCTTCGAGCCAAGTAAAGCGCCGAACGTGTATCTTCTCGCCGATCTTGGCGACCAGTTGTTCGCAACTGGAGGCCACCGTCTCCTGCCCGTCCGCCAAGGGTAGGCGTAACAACTCGTCGGTATCGACAGGCCGGTGCCTGAGGATACAGCCGCTCACTGCTTCCGCGAATGCCTTGAAATCATCGGCGCGCGTCACGAAATCCGTCTCGCAGTTAACCTCCACCATCGCCGCCGCCGCGGCGCCGGGCGCCACACTGATGACGATCACGCCTTCAGCGGCTATTCGCGCGGCTTTCTTCGCCGCTTTCGCGACCCCGGATTTACGCAGGATATCGATAGCGTGTTCAAGATCGCCCGCCGCAGCCACCAACGCTTTCTTGCAATCCAATATCCCTACCCCGGTACGTTCCCGAAGCTCTTTTACCGTCGCGGC
The DNA here is from genome assembly GCA_050740575.1 of Gammaproteobacteria bacterium. Taxonomy (GTDB): domain Bacteria; phylum Pseudomonadota; class Gammaproteobacteria; order JACCXJ01; family JACCXJ01; genus USCg-Taylor. The sequence goes on along the minus strand of JBOIDM010000068.1, from coordinate 518 downwards.
CGTGATCTCCATCCTCATCCCCTGTGCGTCATGACCTTATCGATTAAAACATCGGCCGAGTGGCTCGGCTCATTGCTGCAATCGCATCAAGGAGCGGACGGTTCCGGAGCGTCGGCCGCCACATCCTCGGCCGCCGGGACCGTATCGGTATCCTCCGACCCTCGGGCAGCCGGTGCGGCGCCGGACGATCGCGTCCTTATCGACACTTTTTTCTTTATCGTTTTTTTACGCGGTACGGCGGTCTTTCTCAGCGCGGCCCGCTCATCTTCTTCCTTGGGGGATCGGCGTATCGGTTCGCCCGAAGCGTCAAGCTCTACAAACTCGTCGCTCCCGGTTACCGCCGCTTCAGGTATGGTCACGCGCCCTTGCGCGATGGCATCCGCGGCGGTCTTAAGATAGAGCTCGATCGAGCGGATCGCATCGTCATTGCCGGGAATCATATAGTCGATCCCATCTGGGCAATGGTTGCTATCGACCACGGCGACAATGGGGATATTCAGTTTCCTTGCTTCCGCCAC
>JBOIDM010000067.1:0-29063 GCA_050740575.1 Gammaproteobacteria bacterium | reverse complement strand
GAGTAATGCGTCCCGATTCCCGAGTGGCCGGTGCAATAACACCGCTTTCTCGATCCGTGGCGTAGTTTTCTTCAGATATTTGATTTGCTGAGGCAATTCCAAGGCACATAGACGCCGCAAGCCTTGTCTATGCTCGCGCTCGGCGAGCTCCTTTGAGTCGAACACCCGAATTGACACCGAGTCCCGGCAATCCGCCAAACCCGGAAACCCAAAGAGGGTGACACCGGCGGAGCTTGTTTGCACCTGCCGCGGAAGCTCGGCGAAATCCCAGCGGGTGATCCGCTCGCGCTCGATCGTCCAGTTTACGCAAAACGCCGCGCGCGCACGGTCGCCGAGCTTGCGTTGCAGCGGGCTGAGCCGGCGGCCTTCGGCTAGCACTCGCCCGTCGCTATCGACCACGCGAAAGTTCATGCAGAGGTACTCCGGCAGCCGGCTAGGGTCCCACGCATCATGAGGGATGACAACGCCTGTCAGGCGTGTGAGCTCCGTCGCCAGGGAGTCTATTAACGCGCCGCGATTCGGTCGCAACGCGCTGGCGCACGCATTGGCGTAGTGCTCGACCGGCACGAAATTCTTGCGCAGCGCTTTCGGCAAGAGGCGTATGAGCGCCGCGATTTTCTCCGGCAACCAACCCGGAACCAGCCAATCGAAAAACGATTCTTGGACTTGATTCAACACTAGAACCGGGATCGTGACGCTCACCCCGTCGGCGTCGTGTCCCGGTTCGAATCGATAATTTAAGGCCAGTTCGGTACCCTCGATCACAAGCCGCGACGGAAAGCTCTCTTCGGTATCCACGGCGCCGCGCATTAGCATGTCCCGGTTGAAATAAAGATGGCTCGGGTTGACGCGTTCCATCTCGGCGCGCCAGCGCTCAAAGCTCGCCGCGCTATTGACCTCCGGCGGGACCTTTTGATCGAAAAAATCGTAGCGCGCCTGTTCGTCGGCCAGCAGATCGAGCCGCCGCGCGCGCTGCTGGAGTTCCTCGATGTCCGCGATCAAACGCCGGTTATGTTCGATAAAAGGCGCAGCCGATTCATACTCTCCCTGGACCAAGGCCGATTGAATGAACAATCGACGCGACTCGACCGGATCGATCGCGGCGTAGTCGACCTTGCGTCTAGTGATCACCGTCAATCCGTACAGAGTCACGCGCTCATAAGCGCTCGCGCGTCCCGCCTTGCGCTCCCAGTGCGGATCCGCATAACTGCGGCGCACCAGATGCCGCGCGGCGTGCTCGATCCATTCCGGCTCCACCGTAGCGGCGGTCCGGGCATATAAGCGCGAGGTGTGTACGATCTCCGCGGCGACAATCCACGGGCCGGATTTCTTGAATAATGACGAGCCCGGGAAGACGTGAAATTTCGTGCCGCGCACACCGAAGTATTGGTTTTTCTCGTATTTGAACCCGACTTGATCCAAAAAGCCCGCGAGCAAGGCCTTATGAATCGCATCGTAATCGGCGGGCGCCGCATTCATCACAAGACCAAGATCGTGCGCCAATGCACGCAGTTGGCCTTCGACTTCGATCCACTCCTGCATCCGAACCGGCGACACGAAATGGGTCTTGCACAGTTGCCGCAGCTTGTTCTTCGAGAGGTGGCGCGCTTGCTCACCATAGAATTGCCAGAAGCGCAGGAACCAAAGAAAGTCCGAGCGCGGATCTGCGAATCGCCGCTGCGCTTCGTCGGCCTCATCGCGAGCATCGAACGGCCGCTCGCGCGGGTCTTGGACGCTTAATGCGGCTGCAATGATCAACAACTCCGCTAGGCAGTCAAATTCATGCGCACTGAGGATGATCCGCCCGATACGCGGGTCAACCGGAAACCGCGCAAGCCGCCGCCCCAGCGCCGTAAGCTTTTTCGCCGCATCGGTCGCACCGAGTTCTTCCAGCAGTTTGTAGCCCGCCTTGATCGCGCGGCTGTCCGGCGCATCCAGTAACGGGAAGCGCTCAAGCTCCCCCATGCCTAAGGCGCGCAGCTTGAGGATCACCGCAGCCATGTTGCTACGCAAAATCTCCGGATCGGTGTATTCGGGCCGCGCCTCGTAGTCTTCGCGTGCATACAGGCGAATACAGATCCCCGCGCTCAAGCGTCCGCAACGCCCCTTGCGCTGTTCCGCCGAAGCTTGCGAGATCGGCTCCGTCAGCAGGCGTTGAACCTTAGTATTGGGGTTGAAGCGGTTGATGCGCGCGAGCCCGGTATCGATCACATAGCGGATACCCGGTACGGTGACGGACGTCTCCGCCACATTGGTGGCTAAGACGATGCGGCGGCCGGCGTGGCCCGCGAACACCCGGTCTTGCTCGGCGGCGCTCAAGCGCGAATAAAGCGCCAGGATTTCGGTCATGCGCGTAGCGCGCAAACGCTCCGCCGTTTCCCGGATCTCCTTTTCCCCGGGGAGAAAGATCAGGATGTCTCCCGGCGGCTCGCGCGACAGCTCATCGACTGCAGCCACGATAGCTTGTCCCGGATCGCGATCCTCCGCGCTTTGTCCGTCGTCCTCCGGAGGGCGGTAGCGCAGTTCTACCGGAAAGGCGCGGCCGGAAACTTCGATAACCGGCGCGTCATCGAAATGCCGCGCGAAACGCTCGGGATCGATGGTCGCCGAGGTCACGATCACTTTGAGATCGGGGCGTTTGGGCAACAGATCCTTTAGATAACCCAGCAAGAAATCGATATTGAGTGTCCGCTCGTGAGCTTCGTCGATGATGAGGGTGTCATAGGCTTCAAGCCGGCGGTCGCTTTCGATTTCGGCAAGCAAGATCCCGTCTGTCATGAGTTTGATATAGGTCGCGGGTCCGGCGCGATCGCGGAATCGCACCTTGAATCCGACCGCTTGACCTATCCCGACGCCAAGCTCCTCGGCAATCCGGGAGGCAACGGTCCGGGCGGCGATCCGGCGCGGTTGGGTGTGGCCGATCATGCCGTGTATACCCCGGCCCAAGGACAGGCACAACTTCGGTAATTGCGTCGATTTTCCGGAGCCGGTTTCGCCGCATACGACGATAAGCTGGCGCGACGCCAGCGCATTGGCGATATCCTCGACGCGCGCGTAGATCGGCAAGGACTGCGGAAATTCCACCCGCGGGCAGGCTTCGGATCGCCGCCGGGCGGTGGCGATCGATGCCTGAATCTGCCGTTCGAGTGCGGCTAGCACGTCCGGATCGCCGCCGCCGGCCGCTTGTGCGGCGCGCACGCTTTGCAAGCGGCGCCGTAGCGGACCCTGGTCGCGCAGCATACATTGCCCAATGGCTGGATCCAAGCGCTCAAAGGCTTCCATGATATGGCTCGCCGTCCCAGGGCCACGCCGATCGGTAGGTTTGGATAGGCATGTTTCGCGCATATAATGCCGCGTCATCAGTCAAGCAACACGCCCGTTTCCGATAGCTTTATTTAGCTTGATAAACTAACCTACTTAAGATTACCCCCCGCCAGCGCGTTATAACAAAAGTCTAAAGCCCCGTCGATTACCAACGATGCCCGTACGGTTCGAGCTTGCCGGCTCACAGATCATCGGCCGCCGCGATTCTCAGGAAGATGCGTTTCTAATCACGTATCTCAGCGAGAATGCCGGCTCCGACGCCGTCCTGATCGTGGCCGACGGCATGGGCGGGCACGCGGCTGGTCATCTTGCCAGTAATCTCGCGGTACAGACCTTCAATCGGCACGTGACCACCCACTACGCCGAAGGAGATATTCCAGCCCTGCTCCACGAAGGGATCGCGCACGCCAACAAAGTCATCGGCGACACCGCCAAGGAAATGAGTGCCCTGCAAGGCATGGGATGTACCTTGGTCAGCGTCGTATTATCGGGTTCTCATCTCTACTATGTGAGTGTCGGCGATAGCCACATTTACCTATTGCGTGATCACAAACTAAAAAAGACCAACGCCGATCATAGCTACGGCGGCTTTCTGGACCGCATGGCGGCCTTGGGCCAGCCGGTGGAACCCGAAGCGGGGAGCTCCAGAAACATGCTCTTAAGCGCGTTGACCGGCGAGGATATTTTTGAGATCGACTGCCCCGCCGAGCCGCTGGAACTCCTGCCCGGGGATAAGGTGATCCTGGCCACCGACGGTCTCGATACCCTAACCGAAGACCAGATCGCGGCCCTCGGCAACGATACAAGCACGGCGACTAATCTAGTCGAGGGGCTGCTCAAAGCCACGGATAACGCCAAGGCAAAACACCAAGACAACACCACCGTGCTCGCGATCAACGTTCTCGAACGTACGGAGCCGGCAACGAGTGCGGCCCCGCCGATTCAAACCGAAGCCGTCGCGCTCCCCGCGCCACCGACGGCCGAAGAGATACCGGAAGTGGCCGCCCCGCAACCGCAGCGGCCCCGGCCGGTATTCGTCATAGCCGGCATCGTAGCGGTATTGGGATTGATCCTGGTCCTACTCTTCATGTATAAGCGAGACCTCTTCCCCCCCGAAGCGGCGCTCCCAGAGCCGGTGTCGAGGGATAATTCGGCCGAGACGCTAGGGCCCGGCTTAGCGACGCCAGAGACCGATCGACCGCAAGCGCGTTCTGGCGTAGATCCTAATCCGGACCCCGCGGCGCCAAGCAAATCGAGCGCGACGGCACCGTTCCCGGCACCCGAGGTTTTTCGCGACCTGATGCATGGCGCGGGCCCGGGACCCGAGATGGTTTGGATCCCGGAGGGTGCCTTCCCGATGGGAAGCACGAAAACGGCGGCGGCAGCCGACGAAAGTCCCCAGCATCAAGTTGTCGTCAAACGCTTCGCGATGAGCCGTCACGAAGTCACCGGTGCCGAGTATGCTCGGTTTGCACGGGCGACGGGGAGAACGCTGGGCAAAAGGTCCACACAAATCGACGATCGAACGCCGGTGGTCTTCGTTACTTGGAATGATGCCGCCGCCTACACGCGCTGGTTGGCGCAGGCGACCGGGCATCGTTACCGGCTCCCCACGGAAGCGGAATGGGAATATGCCGCGGCGGCCGGCACGCAGACGCCCTACTGGTGGGGTTTCCAGATCGAAGAGGCTAAGGCGCACTGCTATGGGTGCGGTAGCGATCTCACTGCGCATCAACCGGCGCCCGTCGGAAGCTTTAAGGCCAATCCGTTTGGTTTATATGATACTGCCGGAAACGTATTGGAATGGGTACAGGATTGCTATCATCCGTCGTACACGGGCGCTCCTACCGATGGGAGCGCCTGGGAGACGCCCGAGTGTAGAATGCGAGTGGCCCGTGGTGGCGCCTACAGCACGCCGGCGAAGTCCCTGCGCACGACCAAGCGATTTCGACTCAATGCCGGCGTTCGTTACGATGATGTCGGGTTACGCGTGGTCCGGGAGCCTTAGTGCCCAGCTTTCAAGGTCCCTAACGCTAGACCTGGCCCGAAAAGAGCCCAGGTTCCAAGCAACTTCACCCACCCCACGGGGTCGAATTAGCGACCAACAGCGAGAGCCGCAGCATGCAAAGCGACAGGCGAAACGTCAACTACATCGTTCTCTGTGCCTTGGCATCCATTTCCATGGCAGCCAATGCCAACGATCGATATGGTATTTCGGTATACGGTTATAACACCGATCCCGGTTACCAGCGCCAGATCTATGGCGCAGGCAATGGGGTCTACCGCTATTACTCATCGCCTACCCAAAATTCTTGCAACCAGCCGTACGGGGGATTTTATAGCCGCTGCCTTCGGGGTGGTGCCTACCAAGGGTATTACCGACAACCGCCTGCCTATTATTCCCCTTCGCCCTACGGTGGATATCAACCGCCTTATTACCGCGGCTACTCTGAAGCTTATCGCGACGGGTACCGGCAGCAGCACCGGAGCGAGCCTAGGCAGGGCACATGGTTCGGTAAACGGCACTATAAGGATTGAGCGCTATTGTTCCTTAGCGAGCGGCACTCCGATCAAGTGGAATTGTTGGTCTCTACCCTGCTCCGCCATAAGGGATCTGCTGATACTCCTTGCCCATCTACTGACCACGATTGCCAGGCTCCTGAGACCCGGAGGCGCGAAGACCCGCTGAAGCCGCTCAACGGCCCCAAAAACACTACGACCACGCATATCCTCACTCACTATTCGTGTAATTGACTACCCGCCAAGCTCAGCGATATAGTCCCACCGCAACAAAAAGGCCGTTTCAATTTCCTGGTCGCAGCCGCTTCCTGAATACCATCCGGTTGCATAAAAAGGCTGTTTATTCTTCCTGTTCGCTTCGCGTGCCGATTCCGAAATCATCATCAACCGATTTATGGTCGCTTTTCAGCGGATCGTGCGAAAAGTTCGTCAATCGTGAAGCATACCAGGTAAATGGCGAATGGATCAGCTACGGCGATCTGTTTAAAAGGGTATGTGCGCTTTCGCTGTCCTTCGACGAGATCATCAGCAGGCCTGCCGCGGACCCGTCAACGCGGTTGCGGCAACCGATTATCGTCGCGGTTCTGCCCAACGACTACCCCTTGTTCGAGCTTTTTTTCGCCGCGGCTGCGACACGCTCTATCCTGTTGCCGGTCAATACCCGGCTCTCCCCGTCTGAAATTTCCCGGATCCTCAAAAGTTCCGATCCGTCGATCCTGGTGATGGGCGCGCAATGGCGCGATTTGCTGGAAGAGATGGAGTTGTCCGACCGCCTCGAAGCCGTGGTCTGGGTCGGCGGGGTTCAGAACTTGCCGATGGGCCGGGCGCTTTACTCACTGCCCTACGAAGCAATCGTGAGCCGGCAGCCCATACATACCGCCAAGGACTACCGAGCCGTCGAAATCGCCGACCCGGCTTCCCTTCACATCGAGATTTTCTGCACCTCCGGAACCACGGGACTGCCAAAATTGGTGCCCCACAGCCATACCAATGTGTTCGAACATGCCCACATGACCCTGAAGGCGCTTGGGCTCGGCCTGGAGCTTGAGTGCTGGGGGCATTTCGGGCCGATGTATCACGTCGGCGATGTCGCTTTCATTTGGGCCGGCGTGGCCATTGGGGCAAGACATGTTTTCCATCCGAACCAGTTGCGCTTCGAAGACGTCGCGCGGGTGATTTCGGAGCAAAAAGTAACCATTACCAAGCTGGTGCCCACCATGCTGCGCTTTCTGGTGCAATCGGATGTCGTGGCGCGCCTCGATTTTGCTGAGCTCAAATGGATTCTCACCGGTGGCGACAAACCCGAACGCGAGTTGGTGGAAAAGACCGGCGCGGTATTTGGCTGTCAGTTTATCCAGGGATATGGCATGACGGAGGCCACCTGCCACGTCGCCTTTCGCGATGAAAGCCGGTTCAAGACCAGCGGCGGCCTTAAGGTGATCGAGGGTCTGGAGGTCAGGATTCTCGATGACGACGGCGAATCCGCTCGGGCCGGGGAACTGGGCGAAATTGCGATCCGGGGCCCGAGTGTCTTCGGCGGCTATCTTAACAACCCCGAAGAGAACGCGAAACGGTTTACACGAGACGGTTTTTTCCGAACCGGCGACCTCGGCTTCCTGAACCAGTCCCATGAGCTCTTGATATCGGGCCGTAAGAAAGACATGATCATTGTCGGCGGCGAAAACGTATTCGCCCGGGATGTCGAGAGCGTGGCCAATACCATTCCCGGCATCAAGTCCAGCAGCGCGGTTGGCATCGAAGACAGCACCTTCGGGGAAGTCGTGGTGCTGGCCGTGATCCTCGAAGATCCCGCGCTCGGCGAAGACACCATCCTCAACCGGTTGCGGCCTCGGCTAGCCAGCTTCATGTTACCGCGCCGCATCTATGTGTTCGATGAATTTCCGACGACGCCGACCGGAAAGATCAAAAAGCACGAAATTCGCGAGGAAATCACCCGGCGTCGGGCGGCGGCCGCCGCGGCGAGGCAGGACAGGGCGGATGCATCGAGTTCGGTGGCTGAGAAGGTCCGCGCAGTGCTGCAAGATGCCTTGGGCGAAGAGTTCATGGCGCGCTGCGACCCCGACCGCCCGCTGCTGGAGCTCAACGTCGACTCCCTGGGCATGGCGACCCTGATCGGTGGCCTTGAAGAGGTATTCGAGGTCGAACTGCCCTACTGGTTCATTCTCGAACACGACAGCGTCAATACCCTGATCGAGTTTTTTGAACTTCCCGCCGATCAGCGCGAGGCTCTTTTGGCCAGACAGGTCGAAGGGTCCGAGCCTGAAGTCGAAAAGGAGCCCGAGGAACCCCCTCCCCGGCCTGCGCCGGATCGTGCCCTCGCCAATGTCCTGCTGCAGTTCGCCGGATTGTTGCTCCGCCCTGGGCTGGCCATGGTAAGCCTGCTGCCCGCCGTGTGGACCAGCGTTCAGATCGTTCAGAGCTTCGGGTTTGGCGCAGCCTTCATGCTCGCGCCATTGCTGTTGTTCGGCAGCTCCGTGCTCGCCATGGTTTACCTCGTGCTTGCCAAATGGCTCATTGTCGGCCGCCTCAGGCCGGGTTCTTACGAAGTGGGTACGTCCTTTTTCTACCGTTGGCTGATGATCCACAATCTGTTCAGCGCGACGGCGTCTTTCTTGGGCCCGTACCGGGGGACGGCGCTCTTGAGGATATTCTTTCGGCTGTGCGGCGCGAAGCTTGGGCGCGGCAGCCACATCCAGACGCTGTTCATTTCCGAGCCGGATCTGATCTCCGTGGGTGATGGCACCGTAGTCGAGCGCAAGGCCAACCTGCAGCCGAGCCTCGTTGCGAATGGTCAACTCGTGCTGGCGCCGATCACCATCGGCAGCCACAGCGCCATCGGCTATGGCGCATCCCTGGGCCCTGACACGAATATTCGGGACCACGCCTACGTGCCGCCTCTGGCCGAAGGGCAGACCGCGGCGCGCGATCGCGTCGAGCAACCGCACCAAACCCGTGTCAACGGCTTCCTGAGCACGATCACGTTCGCGGCCATCGGCTACCTGTGCGCCGCGGCACTGCTTCTGACTTTCTTCGCAACCGATGAGCTGCTGGCCGTTCTTGGCATCGATCTCGCGCTGTTCCATTTTTACGGCCCGCTCATGGACACCGCCTTCGTTCTGGGCACGGTCGCGCTGGCGCGGTTCGGGATTCTGCCGATCGTTTATTTCGTCTTCCTTGTGCTAATCAAGCGGTTTTTGCTGAGGCCGCTGGTCGCGGATGTGGATTACGCTGAACAGGGTGCCTTTCGCCGATACGGTCACTGGCTTTACGGGCGTCTGATCGACGTGCCGTTTTTTGACTGGGCCATTCAGATCACCAATATGAGCGCGCTGACGGTGATCCAGTATCGGCTGCTGGGGGCAAAAATTGGCAAACAGGCATTCTTTACGGCCCCCTATACCACCGAGCCGGAATTGCTCGACATTGCCGACGAGGCCATGATCGCGGGTAATGTGGCCCTGTTTCCGGCCAACCGCGGGGTTGGGCGCGTCGCCGCAATCACCCTGGCGCGCAGGGCCGCGGTGGCGAATTCATGCATCCTGCAGGCTGGCGTCGAGATCGGCCGCGACAGCCTGCTCGGGGATCTCTCCGTAACCCCGCCCGGGTTCGTTTTGCAATCCCAGGCCATCGCGGCCGGGAATCCACCCCGGATCGTCGGCAGGACGGATTTCGAAACCACCGCCCTGCGCGGCGCGCGATATGTGATGATGCAGACGGTGCTGGTCATCTTGCAGTTAGTCTTTGGCCTGGGCGCCACGGTGTTGGGCTGGATGGCGCTAACGCCGGTCATTGCGCTGCTCGACGAGAGCGGACCGTATTGGTGGGAGTTCCCCACCATCGGCCCCCTGCTGCTGCTGGCGCCCAGCATCTTCACACTGGCGGCCATTCCGATTGCGAAGCTGCTGCTGGTGCGCCGCTTTGCCCCCGGCGACTATCCGCTGTTCGGCTGGCTGTACGTGCGCTGGGTGCTGCTCGAAACGCTGCTCGGGCGGGTCGAGGAAAATACCACCAGTCAGTTCAACGGGACCCTGTTTGCGCAATTTTTCTATGAAAGCATGGGAGCGCGGGTGGGCGATTCGGCCTCCCTGATGGGCTCGCCGATTGGCGGGGAGTTCGATTTGAAAACCATCGGCTCCGGCGCGTCTCTAAATCACCAGAGCAAGATCTTCGCACACTCCATCAAACGCCACACATTGATCTTCCAGCCGACGCGGGTGGAGATCGGTGCGACCGTACGGCCTTTTGCCATCGTTGAAGCCGGGGCAACAGTGCATGCTGGGCAGGTGGTGGGGGATGCAATCGCCCTTCATGCCGCGCGCGAGGCCTCCGGCAAGAGCCCCTACGAGAAGTACTACGTCAATTTGCACGAAGTCGAGGCGGCGGCCGCGCGCAACTTGCCCCAGATCGTTTTTGACTATTTTGCGGGCGGCGCGGCGGATCAAGTTACGCTCCACCGCAACGACGACATTTACGCCCGGTATCAGATCCTGCCTCGCGTTTTGCGCGACGTAACCGAGGTATCTACGGCACGGCGCCTGCTCGATGTCGACATACCACTGCCGGTGATGGTCGCGCCGATGGCCATGCAAAAGCTCGCCCATGCGGACGGTGAGATGGGCATGGCCCGGGCGGCGTGTTTGCTGGGCGTTCCATACGTGTTGTCCTGCCTGTCCACGACGGCCTTGGAAGATGTCGCCACGGCAGGGCGGCGCGGGGATCTGTTCGCGCTGTTTCAATTCTATTGTCTGCGCAATCGAACCATGGTCCAGAGTCTGATCAACCGCGCGGAACGCACCGGCTACCGCGGCTTGGTGCTCACGGTTGACGCGCCGGTCTCGGGCAAGCGCGAGCGGGACATGCGCAATCAGTTTGCAGTTTCCAGCGACATTCGTTTTCCCAATCTCGAGGCGCTGGCCGAATCCGGCACGTTTCAGCTGGCCCAGTTCGATGACGAGGTGGACCCGAGCCTGAGCTGGGATGTCATTCACTGGATCCGCGATTGCACCAAGCTTCCGCTATTCCTGAAGGGTGTTTTAAGCAGCAGCGATGCCGCGCTGGCCATCGAGCACGGTGCCAGCGGCATCATCGTGTCGAATCATGGCGGTCGCCAGTTGGATACGACGCCGGCAGCCATCGAGGTGCTTCCCGAAATCCGCAAAACCGTGCAGTCGCTCAACTCAGCGTTCCCTGTTTACATAGACGGCGGGATCAGACGAGGTACAGACGTGTTCAAGGCCATTGCTCTGGGTGCCGACGGGGTGCTCGTTGGACGCCCCTGTATCTACGGCCTTGCGGTCGACGGGTATCCGGGTGTCGCCAGGGTCCTGACCATACTCAAAGAAGAGTTCGTACAGACCATGAGACTTGCTGGCTGCAGGTCGCTGGCTGAAATCGAACCCGAAATGGTGCGATTGGCTGACGAGGTTCAGGAGGCGTCAGCGAGCCACTAGGCAACACCCTTCGGTTTGCGCCGGCGCTGCGCACATGACGGATCGCGTCTGCGGTTCCGCCTTGCGCGGTTGCCTATTGCTTTGATTTCTTCAATTTCTGCAGTGCCTGGGCGCAACCGACCGACATTTGCTCTTTATTCGACATGAGGCAAGCTTTGATCCGACCGCCACCCGGCTGCACCTTCGGGCAGAGCCGTTCTACGTCGGCCTTACAGTAGGTGCGGAGCGCCTTGAGTTCCCCGGGGTCCATTTGCGGTCCTTGGGCAAGAGTCGACATGGTTACTGATACCAGGAGTAAAAGGATGGTTGTATGAATGGTCACCGGTTCTTCTCCTCAACGGATTGTGGCAAGGGTATCGCCTCATGTACCCAAACGTAGGATGACTTATGGTTAGAGGTTACGGGAATATCAAACGTCTAGGTGATCGCCTGGATCAAATGACGAATGCCATCGCGTCTAGGCGCACCGAGAGGCCTTGCCGCGACAGGCAGAGAGAATAGACGGAGAGCACGCGATCGGTTCGCTCGCGGCCCTGTGGATCTTCAAACGCGTAGGAAGGAGCGCGATCCGAATGGCGCGAACGACGTCGAGTACGTGGATGCCAACATCGTGCAATACACCACCCGCACCCAGCTCGGCGCGCCCGTATTCAACGACGCCTTCAACGCGGTGGTCATTCACCAGGCGGGGGGCAGTCTGCGCGAGCCTTCTACGGCGCGGCGCAACCAACCTGGGGGGAGGATTCGGCAGTGAGCGGGGCGCGCCCGGAGGCAAGTTCCGTGAGGAGCTCGGCCGCCCAGCAGTAGATGTTGTGTTCCTCGACCAGCCGCCGCATGCGTCCCATTCTGGCACGCCGCTCCGCGGGTTCCATCTCGACTGCATCCCGGATCGCGTCGGCGAACTGCTCTGTATCGTAGGGATTGATGATCAGGGCGTCGGAGAGCTCCCGGGCCGCCCCTGCGAACTCGGAGAGGATCAGTACGCCCTCATCGTCATCCTTGGCGGCTACGTACTCCTTGGCGACAAGATTCATCCCGTCATGCAGGGAGCTGACGATGCAAAGGGAGGCCATGCGCATGAAGGTGTACACGGTCGGCCCGTCAAAATGGTCCACCAGGAAACGGATAGGCTTCCAGGTGTCGGTCTGGAACCTCCAGTTGATCTCGTCGGCCAAGGCCTCCAGCTCCGCAATGTGCTCGCGGTACCGCCGGATGTGGGTGCGGCTGGGTGCGCCAAGTTGAACGAAGGTCAAATGTTCGCGGTGTTTCGGATTCTTGTCGAAAAACCGGGCCACGGCCCGAAAACGTTCCAGCAGCCCTTTGGTGTAATCGATCCGGTCTACCCCGACCGCAATCTGCACGTCATCGAGCTTATTCTGATGCTTGACCTCTGCCGCCCGGGATTCAAGTTCCTCTCCTTTGGGAACCCGCCTTTCGGTCCAGCTCTGGACGCTTATTGGAAAGGGGCGAACAAGGGAAGTATGGCCGCCGAGTTCCAGAGCGAAATGATCCCAGTCGAGCCGCGTCTCCAGCATGCGATCGACCGTGTCGAGGAAGTTGTTGCAGTACTGCTGTAGGTGAAATCCGATCAGATCGGCCCCGAGCATTCCACGCAAGATTTCCGCACGCCATGGACAGATCCGGAATACCTCGGGATTCGGCCACGGGATGTGCCAGAACAGGCTCACACACAGATCCGGGCGCACAGACTTAAGAAACTCCGGGACCAGCGCGAGCTGATAGTCCTGTACCAGCACAACCGCCTTGCCATCCCCGATCTCGGTCAGGGCCGCCTCCGCGAATCGCTGGTTGACACGCCGGTAGTATTCCCAGTCGGAGGTGCGGAAGATCGGCCGCTCGTGGACCAGGTGACACAAGGGCCAGAGACCCTGGTTGGAGAAGCCGTAGTAGTAGCCTTGCTCTTCTTCGCGGCTCAGCCACACGCGTCGCAGCGCGTAGCGTGCATCATCCGGCGGGACCGTGAGACGGCCGTGGGGGTCTGCCGTCACTCGATCCGCGTCGCCCGCGCCATGTGCGACCCATAGGCCACCGCAAGCCTGAAGCACCGGGTCGAGCGCAGTGACGACACCACCGGCCGGTTTAATGATGCGTGGCGTACCGGCCTGAAACTGGTGCATATACGGCTCGCGGTTGCTGATCACAATGATCTGATGGTCCTTACTCAGGCAATCGATGGCACGGGCCCGCAGCCGGTCGCGAGTCCAGACCCGTTCGGCCTGAACCAATGCGCGAGAACGGTCGCGGCCCGCGGCGCGCGCCGCGCGGAAGGATGCGGCCAGTCGATCGCTCTCGCTCTCCAGCGATGCGATAGGAAGCCCACTGGGTGGTGCTTCCGAGGCGTTCTCCAAGCGCAGGCGCCTCATCCACTCCGCCAGGTGACGCAAGGGACGGTCGTAGGCGATCCGTGCCGTCGCCATCACCATGGTTACCACGAGAAGAGTCACGAGCAGGATCCAGAAAGCGAACTGGATGAGCCGGCCGGTAGCCCGTTCGTCGAGATACGAGACGTCGTGTAGGATAGCCAGGACGCCGGACGACGGGCCACCAGCGTCGGCCAGCGGTAACACGAGGACGTGCACCGGCGATCCGTAGGCGCTTGCGACCTCCACGACCTCCGTGTGGGTCGCAAGCGCCTTTTTCACCACGCCGCCCAAGATTTCGAAGTATTCGGCGGCCGCCTTGGCCACAGCGACCGGTTGTCCGTCCGCCCGATAGACGGCGAAGCCAATCAGCCGCCCATATCCCTCGATCCGGGAATGCAACGCATCCCGGACTTCCGCATCCGTCTTGCCCAGGGTATCGCGTACGGTGAAAGAGAACTGGTAAGCGAGGGCACGGGCCCTGCGATCGATGTCGTCCAGATCAATTTCACGTTCGCGCTGTAACTGATACCAAGCCAGGAGTCCCGTGACCACACCGATGACGCCGGCGACGACGATCCCCAAGCGCAGCGATTTCCAGATCTGGGGCTGGCGTTTCATCAAAGCACGTCTTCCTACCTTCGACTTAGGCGCATCGCAATAGTGCCGGTTGGGCAAAATCGCGCTTCCGTTGGTTCCATGGCAGCGTTGATCAGTTCCTTAAGCGACTGGCCGCGAAGAGCGCCGACTGCCTCCGTTTTCCGGAACAGTCCGTCGCGCATTTCGATGGTGATTTTCATATTCCCATAAGGCCATAACTATGGCCATCCATCAACAAGTGCGTTGTGCCCCGCAGCCCAAGTCTTCTTTGTAGACCTCTAGGACCAGGCCGTTTTGCTTTAAGATCTGCAAGGTCTCGGCTGCCCATTCCCAGGGTATCAGAAGCATTTCCACAAGCTCTTCCATGCTCAGGGGACTCGCTCCTCGGCGAAAACGTTCCCCGATGTGATACATCGACAACAGCCCTATACGCTCCTTGATTTGAATGCTGATTTGTGGAACACGCTGCTTCACTCGGGTGTACTGGGGGTACTGATAGAAAAAAGAGACTTGCGCCCCCATCAGCAAGACGAGCCAGCTTACATAGACCCAGATCATAAAGACGATCAGGATTGCAAAGCTCGAATATATGGCACCATACTGGGTCGAGTTGGCGACAAACTCAGCGAAAGCAAAGCAAGAGCACGCTGAGATAATCGCTGAACCGGCGCTGAAAGCTGCGCGATGCCTCCGACCGCCAGATATGGTTAAAGGTGTCACCGTGTAGAACAGCAGAGCGAAACCGAGGGAACCCAGTACGCCAACCTTCATGTTGTCTAAGAAGCCGGTGATCCTCGCTACGATCTGCTCGCCTCGCGCGCCCAAAGGCGCCACCATCTCTAGGAGGAACGGCTCGATGGCATTGTGTACTCCGAAGGCCTGCAATACGGAAAAGCTCACCGCCAATAAGGGCACCATGGAAAGCAACGTGGTGTACACCAGGCCCATGGCGTGAAGGTTGAGTCCGCCCTCGCTGAACTCTCGTGCGATGGCAGTAGACCACCTTAAAGCTCTGGCGAGCCATAATTTCATTTTGCTGCCGGACGAGGGATCTGCTTCCCAAACACCTCGTTCGTTCCTTAGCGAGCGGCGTGGAGGTTTGCGATATCCACGCGCGAGCGATGGAGGAGCCAGAAGACGGGTAGGGAGACAACAAAGGTCGCAAGAAAAAAATTAGCCCACCCGATCACCGCCACCATTTGCCCCGACGCCGGACCGACAAAAACGCGGCTCAAGCTCGCGATGGCGGAAAGCAAAGCGTATTGCGTCGCGGTATAGCGCGGGTCGCACAGGCCCATCAGCAGCGCCACGAAGGCGGCGGTTCCCATACCGCCGCTCAGATTCTCGAGCGCGATGACGAGTGCTAGCAGCGCGTAGTTTTTTCCCAGCCATGCAAGTGCCCAAAAACCGAGGTTGCTCACACCCTGAAGCACCGCGAAGGCGACCAGCGAGCGGTACATTCCCCAGCGGTTCATCAAGGCGCCGCCCAAAGCGACCCCCAACAAGGAACAGCCTAGCCCCAGACCCTTATTGATTACACCCACATCGGAGAGCGTAAATGTCATCCCGCCGATGAGGAATGCCGTTGTCAGGGAACCCGCAAAGGCATCGCCCAACTTATACAAGACGATCAGCACGAGCAGCGCCAGCGCATTGGTGCGCGAAAAAAATTGCCTAATCGGCTCGGCGATCGCGTCAAGCATCCTCGCGGGCGCGTCGGCCGGCCGCTCCGGCTCTTCGCTCCAGAGGGTCGCCGCGACGCCGAAAAGGATGAGCGCCGCCATGGCGAGATAGGTCATACTCCATCCCATCCGGTCCGCCATGATCAAGGCGAGCGCGCCTGAAACCAGCATGCCAACCCGATAGCCGATCACCGACAAGGCCACTCCCAGGCCCCGCTCCCGGGCGCGCAATACATCCGCGCGGTAGGCGTCGAAGGCGATGTCTTGGGAGGCCGAGAGAAATGCGATGGTCAACGCGGCGAAGGCCAGTAAACCGATATGTTCAAGCGGGTTAAGCCGCGATAGGAATCCGATGGCAATCAATAACACTATCTGAACCGAGATCAGCCACCCGCGCCGGCGGCCCAAAAAATCGGGGGTGTAGCGATCCATCGCCGGTGACCATAGAAACTTCAGCGTATACGGCACTCCGATCAGAGAAAAAAAACCGATAGCCTGAATATCCAGGCCCGCCACCGTTAACCAGGCTTGCAATGTCCCCGAGGTAAGCGCGAGCGGCAGTCCGGAAGCAAAGCCCAGAAAGGGCATCGTCACTAGTCGCCGGTTAACCATAGCACGGGGATTGAAGCTGTCCTCGGACGAAGGAGCAATTCTCAGGGCGCCCTTAATGGTTGTTATCTTCGGGCCTGGAAACAAGTAGTATACATCGCAACCGCGGGGGGCTTTGCTTGGGACACGAAATCGAACGTAAATTCTTGGTTAAGACCGACGCTTGGCGGCGGCATGGTGCCGAAGCCGTGCGTATGCGTCAAGGTTACTTGAACAAGAACGGGCCTAGTTCTATACGCGTGCGCGTCGCGGGGGACCACGCCGCCCTGAACATCAAGAGCGCGACGTTGGGCGTGTCGCGCGCGGAGTTCGAGTATCCGATCCCCTTGAACGACGCGGAACACATCTTATGCTCGCTGTGCCTCAAACCGCTGATCGAAAAGACACGTTATAAAATCGAGTATGCCGGTCACTTATGGGAAATCGATGTCTTCGAGGGAGACAACGCGGGCCTCGTGGTCGCGGAAATCGAGTTGGATGCTGCCGACGAACCTTTCCCTCTGCCCGATTGGGCTGGCGCCGAGGTTTCCGACGATCCGCGCTTTTATAACGTGTGCTTAGTCTCCCACCCTTACAAGAACTGGTAGCTTGGCGATAGGCGCGCGGGGCCGTCGTTCCGCCAGCAGGCGGGTCTCAGGAGACAGTCTCGACCGCCGATGATAGGTCTTTGACCGAGCGGCCAACGCAAATATAATTAAATCCTCTGGCCCGCATCCGCTCGGGCTCATATACATTGCGCAGATCGCAAAAAACTCTTCCTTTCATCCGCGCTAAAACATCATCGAGATCCAGACCACGGTAGGCGTTCCATTCCGTCAGCAGCACGGCGGCATCGGCCTGCTCGAAGGTCTCATACACGCTGCCGCAGTAGGAAATGGAATCGGGCAGGAGTTTTCCTGCCTCCGACGCTCCGTGCGGATCGTGCGCGCGTATGATGGCTCCTTTCTCGACGAGCGCGGGTAAGATGGATAAGGCGGGAGCATCTCGCATGTCGTCGGTCTCCGGCTTGAAGGTCAACCCGAGAACAGCGATGGTCTTGCCTGCCTCGCTGCCTCCCAGCGCATCACGGATCTTCTTGATCATGCGCGCCTTCTGCGCGGCGTTGACTTCTATGACCGCTTCCACGATGCGGCTCGATACGCCTTGCTCTTGGGCGATCCGGACCAAGGCCTGTGTATCCTTTGGGAAACAAGAGCCACCATAACCGGGGCCGGGGTGCAGGAATTTGCGCCCGATCCGATTATCGAGACCCATTCCCTTGGCCACTGCATGGACATCGGCGCCGATCGCTTCGCACAGCATCGACATTTCATTGATAAAGCTAATCTTGGTCGCGAGAAAAGCATTCGAGGCGTATTTTATCAACTCGGCGCTTTCTAAATCGGTCTTAACGATCGGGGTTTCGATCAAATTCAACGGCCGATAAAGCTCTCGCAGCAATGCCTCCCCGCGCGCGCTCTCCACCCCGATGACAACACGATCGGGACGCATGAAATCCGCGATTGCCGCGCCCTCTCGCAAGAATTCCGGGTTTGACGCAACATCGAAATCCGCCGCCGGATTCTCTAATCGAATAATGCGCGCGACGTTACGCGCCGTGCCGACCGGAACCGTGGATTTATCCACGATCACCGTGTAGCCAGTCAAATATCGCGCGATCGTTCGCGCCGCCTCGTAGACGTAACTCAGATCCGCGAAACCGTCCCCATGCCGCGATGGTGTCCCCACAGCAATAAATACCAAATCGGCATCGCCAATCGGATCCACGAACTTTGTCGTAAACCGCAGCCGCCGCTGCGCAACGTTTTTCTCCACGAGATCTTTGAGACCAGGTTCATAAATGGGGATCTCGCCCCGCCGCAAACGGGAAATCTTATCCTCATCGACATCGATACACGTCACGTTCGCGCCAAATTCCGCCAGACACGCCCCTGACACCAAGCCCACGTAACCGCTGCCGACCATCACCACATTCATCTAAAGGATCTCCTTACAAGCGCCACAAGCTAATGCCTTCCGGGCATTCACTCCTCGGCAGCACCGCCTTCACGTCGATAACTACACCCGCGCCACCTCTTAGTAACGGGGTGATTCCCGCCCAGCCCCGCGCAAGATATTCGCGATGCGGTACGGCAAGCACGACCGCTTCCGCGGGTTCGAGCCGCCCTTCGCTCAGCAATTCGATACCATATTCCTCTTTTGCTTCTTCGGGGTCGGCCAAGGGATCGTACACTTGCACCTTAACTGAATAATCCATCAGCTCCTTGGCGATATCGATCACGCGGGTGTTGCGTAGATCGGGCACGTTCTCTTTGAATGAGAAACCCAGGATCGTGACCGTGCTTCCCTTGACGCTGTGTCCGCGGTGTATGAGGTGCTTTATGACCTGGTTGGCGACATATACACCCATG
Organism: Gammaproteobacteria bacterium; assembly: GCA_050740575.1. Taxonomy (GTDB): domain Bacteria; phylum Pseudomonadota; class Gammaproteobacteria; order JACCXJ01; family JACCXJ01; genus USCg-Taylor. The sequence goes on along the minus strand of JBOIDM010000067.1, from coordinate 10,065 downwards.
TCGTCGTTGATTTTGCGCCCGGCCAGGATGACCTGAGGAATGTAACCCAGCACTTGGGCTTGATGGGTGAGATAATACGGATCGACGCCGATACAGTGCCCCCCGACGAGGCCCGGATCAAAGCGCAAAAAGTTCCATTTGCTGCCCGCGGCTGCCAGAACATCGCGCGTATCTATATGCATTTTGTTGAAGATGAGCGCCAGCTCGTTCATGAGCGAAATATTCAGATCACGTTGTGTGTTTTCTATCACCTTCGCGGCTTCCGCGACTTTAATCGATGGCGCTCGATGCACGCCCGCCACCACTACCGAGCTATAGACTTCGGCGACGATATTCAATGTCTTCGCATCCTGCCCCGAGACGATTTTCGTAATCGACTTGAATGTGTGTTCCTTATCCCCGGGGTTAATTCGCTCCGGCGAGTACCCCACGAAAAAATCAATCCCGCTTTTTAGCGCGGCCTTCCGTTCGAGGACGGGGACACACTGTTCTTCGGTCGCACCGGGGTAAACGGTGGATTCATATACCACGATATCGCCGCGCTTCAACTGTGAGCCGATGATTTCCGATGCGCCAATCAAGGCGCTTAGATCAGGCCGTTTCGCCCGATCGATCGGCGTGGGCACGGCAATGATATGAAAATCGGCGCTCCTTAGATCACAAGGATCCGAGGTATACAGGACATCCGCTTCCGCGAGATCAGCCGGCTCGACCTCGTGGGTCCTGTCGGTTTGTTGTTTGAGCTCGACAACGCGCTCTCGATTGATATCGAAGCCCACCACGCGTTGCCTCTTGCCGAATTCCACGGCGACAGGCAAGCCGACATACCCGAGTCCGATAACGGATATTTTTCTACCGTGTTTCATCCTTTCCAAAATAGCCCTTATACCAGCTTACGAACTTTGCGATCCCTGCTTCGATCGGCGTCGACGGCCGGTAACCTACATCCCGCTCGAGATCGGTAATATCCGCAAAGGTATTGGGAACATCGCCGGGTTGCATCGGTAAAAAATTCTTTTGCGCCTTTTTCCCTAGTGTTTCCTCCAGCACTTCGATGAACCGCATCAAATGTACCGGTCGGTTGTTCCCAATATTATACAATCGATAAGGCGCGCGGCTGGCGCCGGGATCCGGCTCGTTACCGGACCACTCCGGGCTGGGCGTTGCGACCGTATCGATAACTCGAATGACGCCTTCAACGATATCATCGATATAGGTGAAATCGCGCCGATGCTCGCCGTAGTTGAAGACATCGATGGGCCGTCCCTCGATGATATTACGCGCGAAAAGGAACAAGGCCATGTCAGGTCTGCCCCAGGGACCGTAAACGGTAAAGAATCTCAAGCCCGTCACCGGGATGGCGTATAGATGGCTATAGGTATGCGCCATCAACTCGTTGGCTTTCTTAGTGGCCGCATACAATGAAACAGGATGATCGACGTTGTCGTGAACGGAGAAAGGCATTCGGGTGTTGGCTCCGTACACCGAACTAGAGGAGGCATAGACGAGGTGCTCAACGCCATAATGGCGGCAGCCCTCAAGGATGTTCATGAAACCGAGGAGATTCGAATCGACGTATGCGTGGGGGTGCGTGAGTGAGTAGCGCACCCCGGCTTGCGCCGCTAGATGCGCAACTCGCGCCGGCCGCCCCGTATTAAACAGCGCGTCGACGCCCGGCCGGTCGGCAATGTCGAGCTTGATGAAACGAAAATTTTCGTGATCGGTAAGCCGGCTAAGACGCGCCTCCTTGAGGCCGACATCGTAATAGTCGTTCAAATTATCGACGCCAAGGACTTCATGGCCTCGAGCGAGGAGGCGCCCGCTGAGGGCCGCGCCAATAAAACCGGCCGCGCCGGTCACTAGGATTTTCATTGCAATTGCTTAACCGGCCTGCATGCACGCATCATGATATATTGCGGTTCTTCACGGTCGAGCGATCCCGGACGATTATCGTTATGCGCAACCCATGGCATTCCGCGCCATCCTCCGGGCTTCCTCGACGGAGGCCGGCATGCAGCTCTCGTACAACTCAGGAAATAAATGACTATTCGAAGCATTTGGAAGCTCGCCGGTGGCGTCCTCATCGGTATCACCATCCTCTTCTCTCTCTTACCTTTATCTACCATACAGGCTCCGGCTATCCCCGATAAACTGGTCCACGGTACGGTTTACGCCCTGCTGATGCTATGGTTTGTCCAGATCACCCGGCCCAATCGTTGGGCTGCTCTCGCGCTGGCTTTGACGCTGCTAGGCATCGGTCTGGAGCTCGCTCAAGGAGCTGGCGGTTACCGAACCTGTAGCTATCTCGATATCGCCGCCAACACCCTCGGCATCGCGCTCGGCTGGATCTCAGCGTTATCGGGAATGTCGTCCATTTTAACGCGTATAGAAACCGTGCTGGCCATGCATAATACCCGCCGCGGCACGCAGTAGGTGAAAGCGCGCAGCGCGCAAAATCCTCGCGGCGGACTGACTGCCGAACGATTGGCGTCCCCAAGGGGATTCGAACCCCTGTTGCAGCCGTGAAAGGGCTGTGTCCTAGGCCTCTAGACGATGGGGACAGAATTTTCGCGAGATTCCCGATGCGCGCCCAAGCTTCCTATGCCGTAAACCGCGGCAAGCGGCGGCAAGACAAACCGCTTTACCCACGCGGTCGGTGGTGGAGCCAGGCGGGATCGAACCGCCGACCTCTACAATGCCATTGTAGCGCTCTCCCAGCTGAGCTATGGCCCCATTGATTGCTCGAACCTTAAGATAGGTCCGCATCGGTGTCAATAACCCCTTGGTTCTTGATATAGGCGATGGCTTTGGCGATACGCCGCAAGGACCGTTCCCTCCCCATGAGCCAGACCGTGGTGTCGATAGGCGGGGAGACGCTCCCGCCGGTCAACGCGACTCGTAGGGGCTGCGCAAGCTGGCCCAATTTCAAATCGAAAACCGCCGCTACGTCGGTGATGGCTTCATGGACAGCCTCCTTGGTCCAGCGCGGCATTTCTGAGAATCTTTGCCTTAACGTCAGCAGGGGATCGGCCATGAGAGGGGCGAGGTACTTCGCCGCGGCCGTCTCGTCATAGGTGGAAAAATCCCTATAAAAAACGCGAGCGCTCTCCGCCATCTCCACCAAGGTTTTAGACCGTTCTCGCAAGGGTTGAATGACATCCGCCAACGCCGGAGCACCGCTCACCGCGACGCCCAGGCGATCCAAATGCCAAGCCAGGCGTGCTAGTAATTCGGGCGTCGGCATATTTTTTAGGTAGTGCTGGTTCAACCACTGTAACTTTGCCGAGTCGAACGCCGCCGCGGATTTGTTGATCGCTTCGGTCCCGAATTTATCGATCATTTCCTGTTTCGAAAAGATCTCTTGGTCTCCGTGCGACCAGCCCAGCCGGAGCAAGTAATTCAGCAGCGCCTCGGGGAGATAACCGTCTTCGCGGTATTGAAGCACGCTGACCGCGCCATGCCGTTTCGACAGCCGCTGACCGTCGCCGCCGAGGATCATCGGTACATGGGCATACGCCGGGATGGGCGCGCCCAAAGCCCCCAGGATGTTGATCTGCCTGGGCGTATTGTTCAGGTGATCGTCGCCTCGAATGACATGGCTGATGGCCATGTCCATATCATCGACCACCACCGTGAGATTGTATGTCGGTGTGCCATCCGCCCGCGCGATAATGAGATCGTCGAGCTCGCGGTTGTGAAAGACGACTCGGCCTCGAATCAAATCGTGCACGGCGACTGTGCCATCGGCCGGGTTCTTGAACCGCACCACGGGCCGGCTGCCCGACCTCACCGCGGTACGGCAGTAGCCGTCGTAACGTGGTTTTTCTTTGCGTCCCATTTGCTCGGCCCGCAAGGCCTCGAGCCGCTCTTTCGAGCAATAACAATAGTAAGCCTGCCCCTCTCGTAGCAATCGATCGATGATCTCTCGATAACGGTGGAAGCGCCGCGTCTGAAAGTACGGGCCTTCGTCATAGTCGAGACCGAGCCACGCCATGCCCTCTAGGATCGCCTCGACCGCCGCCTGCGTCGATCGTTCGCGATCGGTGTCCTCGATCCTCAAAATAAATACGCCGCCATACCTTCTCGCAAAGAGCCAAGAGAAGAGCGCCGTGCGGGCGCCACCGATATGCAAATAACCGGTCGGACTCGGCGCGAAACGCGTGCGTACTTGAATTTCCGTCATTATGCCGCCTGGTTCCAATTTATTCGCCGCTCAGGCCAGGGTCTCCCATTACCCAGAGCTTCATTGACCCTGCGGTTTTATGTCCTTAGAATTCGTACGACGGGCGATTAGCTCAGTGGGAGAGCGCTGCTTTCACACAGCAGAGGTCGCTGGTTCAATCCCAGCATCGCCCACCAGGTCTCAGCCATCTGCCGCATGGGAGACTTGGCTCCCGCTGCATTGCGAATCCTACGGACAAGCCTATTTTTCAAGCAAATAATCCTCGATCACCAAGGCGTCCATACCCGTGGTAAAAAAAACCCCCAATGCGTCTTCAACCGTGTGGACCATCGGCTTACCCATGATATTAAATGACGTATTGAGTAGGAGCGGTATGTTCGTCAAGTGGTGGAAAGCCTCGATGAGCGCGTGAAAACGGGCATTCCATTCCCGTTTCACCGTCTGCAAGCGCCCGGTGCCATCCACGTGAACGACGGCCGGCACTTTAGCGCGCACTTCCTGCTTGAAGCAGAGCGTTCGCTCCATGTAGGGCGACTCTTGATAGTTCTCAAAATATTCCTCCCCGTACTCGTGCAAGATGGCGGGCGCGAAGGGCCGGAACTCCTCGCGGAATTTTACCTCGCGATTTAATCGATCTTTCATCTCGAGGGGGCGCGGATCGGCCAAGATCGAGCGGTTGCCGAGCGCGCGCGGACCGAACTCCGCACGGTCCTGGATCCAGCCGAGAATTTTTCCTTCGCCAAGCCGCCTGGCAGCCTCCAAATGCACGGTTTCGGGAAGATAGCGTAAAGACCGTAGACCGCTCCACCTTGCCACATTCGCCAAGGTCTCGGCCGACACCCGAGATCCGAGATAGGGTGAGAACAATCTCTGTCGAGCCCTGCGCGGCCCTGCCGTCTTCTCGTAGGCGAGTAACGCCGCGCCCACGGCGTTGCCGTCGTCGGCGGGTGCGCTAGGGATATGCAAACGCTTAAACGGCGTGTTCTCAAAGACCCGACCCGCGTAGGACGAGTTCAGCGCGCAGCCGCCGCTAAGAACGAGGTTGTCGACGCCCGTGTCCGCGTGGAGATTTCGCAACAGCTCGTCCATGATCTCGGAAAAGACTCGCTGCCAGGTATGCGCGAGATCGGCGGCTTCTAATGCGGATGCGCCTTCGGTCCGCCGATACCTGCAAAGCCGCGTAAGCGCCGCGCGAAGCTGAGGCATCGGTGCGTAGCTCAAGCCGCATCCAGCGACCTTGATCATCGGCCTCAGCAACCGATAGATCGCTTGGTCGGTGCGGCCATAAGGCGCTAGGCCCATCACCTTCCACTCCTCGCCGCCGAAGCTCGAGAAACCGCATAATTCCGTGATGAGCATATAAAGCCCGCCCAAGCTTTCCGGGCCTTGGTGGCGGGACAAGCGATGCAAACGCCCGTTCCTATAGCCGTAGCAGCTTATCGAACCGTGCTCTCCGGTGGCATCGACGATCATGCACACAGCCTCCGAAAACGGACTGCCGTAACAAGCATAGGCCGCGTGCGTCAGGTGATGGTCGAAACTCAAAAAGCGAAGCTTGCGATTTCCAAAGCGATGCCGCATGACTAGCGCAAGGTTAGCCCCGGCTTTGAGATGCGCGCTCCGCTCGCACAGCATGAGATGATAAAGCTGATAGCGCCGCATCAGCAGCGTGCGCGACCAGCCGTCGAGCAAGGCGCGTGGGAGCCAGGCTGGACTCAGCAGGTCGAGCCGGTTTGCCATGCCGGCCAGAAGTGGGAGACGACTGGAGCGTGCGCTCCACGAGCGGGCGATCGTAAATTCGGCGTCTTGCTCGCAATATTCTTTGACTAGATGAGCGATCCTAAATAAATGATCAGGCTCCGCATTTATAGCGCGCTTATTTTGCAGGAAGCGCTCGGCCGCCTCGGCGAATACGATCTCGCCTTCCGCATCCACGATGGCCAGGGCCGGATCGTGGAAGGTGGTCGCTAATCCGATGTAATACCGCTTCATCCTACAACGCGATGCCCACGGCTTCCGTTAAGTGACCCATCGCCGTTGTATACGCTTTAGCCCGAACCGCGAGACGAAACGGATCAAGAGGTCGAACCACGTTTTCGCCGCCACGACCCGCAGTGATACGTAACCGCACCATACGCGCTGCCAGTGCCGCTGCACTTCTCGTTCTCCATAACCCGCGCCCACCTCATCTAGATACGCGACGATCGCCTCCTTGGCCAAGGCTGCATGACCGCTCGCCAGGTTATCGCTCGCAATATGAACACTGATGATGCGTGCATCGATCCCCCAATACCTGAGATCATCGACGAGCTTCATGTAAAACGCACCGAGGCCGCTGAGCTCGATGGCTAGATTGAGGCCGAGCAGCTCCGGCAGGAACGTCCGAGGGTATTGGGAGATGGACAGCAAATACAGCGGGAGTTCGAATACCGCCGAAGTAAAATTACCATATCGAATGAACTCATCCGATGAGACTTCCGGAAGATCGATGCTTTCCGATCGCAGTAACTCGCGAAATATAGCGGCGTGACTCGCCTCCGGGTTCCCACCGCCCACCTCATCGGCGTAAATCTTAAGCAAACGCGCCGCGATCCCCGGATGGCGTGCATACAGACAGCCGACGTTGCGCAGCCAGCAGCCATCAACGAGGATCAGAGGTGCTAGTTGCACGAATAGCCACAGATATTCCTCTCTGGACAATCGCGGCGGAGGGACAAAGGGCCGATAGGCATCCACGGCTTCGCGATAGGTCACCTCGATCCTATGCTCGAATGCAGCGCGGCTGTACTCGAAAGAACGTAATTCCGGATAAAACCGGGACAGCCACATAACTCGTCGTGCGCGGGCGAGACAACGCTCGACGTAGTGCTTCGCCGAGCGCGAAGACTCGGGATAGCGTTCCACGTTGACCAGATGAAAATAAAGCAGCCGTTTGTCCACGCGCGGCAATCTTTCGTCTTGCGCCGGACCCGCCGCTGCGCTCTCAGGCCCGCCCATGCCCGTCCCGGGCCAAGAGTCATCCCCTCGGCTATCGCGAACCTGGAGTTCTAAATTGCCTCGTGGGACAGGATCGCACTTCGATCCTAGGGTGCGGATCCATTCGACCAGGATCCCGATCTCTTCCTCGGTAAATACCCGAAACATCGGGCCGCTTGTACTGACGAGATCAGCAGTCAATCGGCTGCACTCGGGCACCGCGGCATTCACATAGCTTGATTGCGCGAGTGCATTCAGTAACCCATCGAGGTCAGGATGTTCACCGCTAAACCACTCCTCGATCCGCCGTCCCCCGAGCAGTTTATCGCGGTGATGGCCGCGTGCGTAAGGCAGTTTGCGCGCGATGATCTCAAGCGCAAGCTGACGCGGACTCGATCGCATGTGTTTTCCCACCGTCATCCTTCTATTGTTGCCATCCGCGAGCACCTGCCCCGGGAACCGCGGTACCTCTAAAAGTGGGGCGTGTTATACTAATCTAAGCACATAAAGCTCAGCCCGGCATCATTGCCGCGCACCAGAACGCAGCTAAGTAGAAATATTTACCCGCGCCGCCGCAAGAACCGTTTCAAAGCGTTACGCGTGTAAAGCAGGAACTCCCATGGCCGGCAACGTCCGCTTAAACCTAGCACAACGTCTACAGCGCTTGGAAACCCATTTAGCTCAAGAAAACCCGATCCTGCTCAATGTGGTCAAGAGTTTTCGGGCGTTGGACGGTGTCGCCTACCGCCTGGGTCTGCTCGATCTTGGCGACTCCTACGCTAACCGTGTGCCTTGGTGGCCCCTGATTTCCGTACTAGGAACGTTTTCCTCGGGCAAGTCTACGTTTATCAACGATTTTCTACGCTACAAGCTGCAACTCACCGGCAATCAAGCAGTCGACGACAAATTTACCGTGATCTGTTTCAGCACCGATGCTGCGCCCCGGGTCCTACCGGGCCTCGCGCTGGACGCCGATCCACGCTTTCCGTTTTACAACATCAGCCGCGACATCGACGCAGTGGCTCACGGCGAAGGCCGGCGTGTCGACGCTTACCTGCAGCTTAAAACCTGTCCGAGCGAAGCCCTCCGAGGCAAGATTTTAATCGATTCCCCGGGATTCGACGCCGATCTACAACGGACTTCGACCTTGCGGATCACGAACCATATCATCGACCTCTCCGATCTGGTGCTGGTGTTCTTCGACGCTCGGCATCCGGAACCGGGTGCGATGAAAGATACGCTCCAGCATCTGGTCACCGAGACCATCTGCAGGCCGGACTCCAACAAGTTCCTGTTTGTGCTCAATCAAATTGATTCGACCGCCCGCGAAGACAATCCCGAAGAAGTCTTCGCGGCTTGGCAACGCGCCTTGGCGAGCGCGGGATTGACGGCTGGCCGTTTTTACCGCATTTACAACCTGGAAGCGGCCAACCCGATCGACGACGATAACCTGCGGCAGCGATTCGAGCAAAAACGGGCCGTCGATATGGCGGAACTCCTGGGACGGATGCAACAAGTCGAGGTCGAGCGCTGCTACCGCATTATCGGTGTCCTGGAAAAGACGGCTAAGGCTATTCAGGAGGATTTCGTGCCGCGCATCGGTGCAGCCAAAAGAAAATGGAAGCTACGTGTGTTGCTGTTGGACGCGCTGGTCTACGGAATTGTGTTCAGCGTACTCCTCGCGTCGAGCATTTCCGCCGGCTGGTGGGCCGATGCGTCGTTTTCTCCTGCGTGGCTGCGTAACCTTCCCGATCCTCTTCAAATCGCCGCCGCCGCACTGGGCATCGCGCTACTAGTTTACCCTCATTTTGCGTTGCGCCAACTCGCCGCCAAGACCGTCGTCAAAGAACTGCAACGAGAAGCCTTCTCGCAGGAAATCAAAGACTCCCTGATACGCGCGTTCAAGCAAAACACGCGCTTTACGCGCTCGCTTTTTCGTACGACACCCGCGGGATGGGGGCGGCGGGCTCAGCGCGGTATTATCCGCGTGCTCAGCGACGCCGATCGCTACGTCGAAAGCCTCAACGACCGCTTCGCCAATCCGTCAGGTCACCAGCCGGCCGGCTCGGATTTGCGGGCCACGCTACCTGCAGATCATGAACCCGCGAACGAGCGACTTCAGCGGGCCAACGGTATCCCCAGCTTACTCGAAATCCAAACAGCATCGCGGGCAGCGGACAGCACGCGCTTAGAACAGGGTGCGAGGATACCGCCGGCGGACGATAGTGATCGACAGCGCCGAAGCGCACGCCGCATCATTCACTTTGAGGAACCCCCGCCGGTTCGCAGCCGAGAATAGAGCCGGTTGCCCTTACTTTTGTTCGGCTTGATTGGCGGTCACCTCGGCGAGCCTTCGTTCAAGCTCGGCCTTCATTTGTTCCATGCCTTCCGTTGCGGGATCGTCCGGTGTTTTCCGGTTCGCCAGCATACGGTTAACCGCCTCGAGTGAATTCCTGACCTGCTGCTCTTCCGAGAGTCCCGACGATTCTTCGCCACAAGCGGCAAGTGTTACCACCAGGCATGCCGAACCTATAATTGTAGCCGTTCCTCGCATAATCTCCACCCTCGAAAAACCCCGGCAACACCAAGTTGCCGGGGTTCAATAACAACACGTTTGTATCTCAGGGCAAGCTGAAGACACTCAACACGCCACCGAGACGCGTATAGCTATTCAATCCCTTATACGCACCTACGGCACCTAAACCCTCGGTATCCTGAATGAGGCCGGCGGCCATGCCGATACCCGCCCAACCGCCAATGCCGGAGAGCACGCCGACATACTGCTTGTCCTTGTGCGTCCAGGTGTTTAGATTACCGATGATGCCGGACGGCGTCTTGAACTTCCAAAGTTCCTTACCGCTCTTGGCATCGATGCACTTGATGTAACCGTCCAGGGTTCCGTAGAA
>JBOIDM010000066.1:0-1910 GCA_050740575.1 Gammaproteobacteria bacterium | reverse complement strand
CAAGCGTTGACCCGCGCTGAGCATACCGGTCTGGTCGATGATCCGGGCTGTCAGCGGCGGTACCGGCACCTCCGCCCACAGCGGCGAAGAGAACACGTAGCACAAGGCGCCCCAGAAGATCACAGGGAGCGACCGCGCGTCCATCAACCTTTGATATACTGCCTCAGAGCTTGCGAAGGATTCTGCTGCGCTGGGGATGCAACGCGACCTCCCTTAGCTCGCGACGATTTTTTCACAAGTTCTCAGCGGTATTTCTCCAGCGGGACGGTGGTATCGGATCCTTTCGCTCGTTCTTCTTTGGGTGCAGGCGCCGCTTGCTGCGGCGCCGGCGCGGAAAAATCCACGGTCGGTGCTTTGGAAATGGCCTTCTCATTCTCTACCGCGAAGTTCGCTTTCACCGCAAAGCCGAACAGCTTGGCGGTGAGATTGCTAGGAAACGAGCGCACCGTTACGTTGAAATCTTGGACCGCCTTGATGTAGCGATTGCGAGCGACCGCTATGCGGTTTTCCGTTCCCTCTAACTGTGCCTGTAGGTCGCGGAACACGGCATCGGATTTAAGCTGCGGATAATTTTCGGCCACCACGAGCAAACGAGACAGTGCACTGGACAGATCACCTTGGGCCGCCTGGAACTTGGCGAAGGCTTGCTGATCATTGAGTAATTCAGGTGTGGCCTGAATGGCGCCGACCTTCGCTCGCGCCTGGGTCACCCCGAGCAACACGTCTTTCTCTTGCGCGGCGAACCCTTTGACCGTATTGACCAGATTGGGGATCAGATCGGCGCGGCGCTGATACTGATTGACCACCTCCGACCAACTGGAGTTAATCTGCTCGTCCTGGGACTGCAGTGCGTTGTAGCCGCAACCGGAAAGCAACAATAACACCGGCAATGCAAGATAGGGCAAGCGCATCGTGTGTTCAGTTCCTGTTGTGGGACGCGCAGGCCACTATACGGAGCGAATCAAACCTTAGCAACTCGGTGAAGACCCCGGCAGGTTGCTGGCGGGGCGGAGCCACTCGGCGGCGCTGATGTATAATGCCCGCATCAGCCCTCTTCAGATCAAAATCAAAACATAAGTACGGACACTCGATGGCCGATGCCAATGAGATCGCGCAGGCGATGACGCCGCCGAGCCGCGGGCAGCGCGTGCTCATGCCGCTCTTGTCGGCTGCCCTGTTTTTGGCCGCGAGCTCGGCCATCTATCACCTTCTGCAGGAGATGGATGCGAACCGCATGTTCGCCGAGCTGCGGCAGTATTCCCCCGGGCAATTGGGACTCGCATTGTTACTGACAGCCGCGAGCTACACGGTACTCATCGGCTACGATTGGTCGGCGCTGCGTTACATCGGGCGGGCGGTTGCCTTGCGCACCGTGGCCTACGCGGCCTTCTGCGGTTGCGCGATTGCCAATACCGTGGGCGTCAACATCGTCTCGGGCGGTTCGGTGCGCTACCGTATCTATGTTCCGGCCGGCCTCGGCGCCTTGGATGTGGCCCAGGTCACCTTCTTCGGCATGATCGCCTACGGGATCGGAAACTTCGTCTTGGGAGCGGCCGCCTTGACCCTGCATCCGGGTCTCATCGGCCGCTTTCTACCCGTTTCGCCTGGACTATTGCATGGCCTCGGAGTCTCCGCGTTGGCCCTGTTCGGGACGCTCACCGTTCTGTTCTTTTTCCGGCGCGCGCCGCTGCGGATCGGCCGTTGGCGGTTTCGATTACCGAGCGGGCGGGTCGCGATGGCGCAATTGTTCTTCACCCTCGCGGACATCGTGTTCGCCGGGGGGTGTTTGTACGTGCTCTTGAATGCGCCGGATGTGCCCTTCATCGCCTTCCTCGCCGTCTATTCGATCGCGACGCTGGCGGGCATGGTGAGCCATGTGCCGGGCGGGCTCGGCGTCTTCGAGAGCATCC
>JBOIDM010000065.1:0-2920 GCA_050740575.1 Gammaproteobacteria bacterium | reverse complement strand
TATATTCCCGGTCGAGACTTGCGAGCGTGCTCATCGCCGCGGCGCCCCGATGGATCGTCGCCAGCCTCTCGTTGCGGTAGCTCTTGTCCATCAACAAGCGGATGAGGTGCGGATAGGTCGTGAACGGCGCTCCGTTCGGGTGATCGGTGGTCAGGAAAATACGCCAAGGATCTTTGACCATGAGAAACAATTCCAATCCGATCGCCCACTGCAGCGAGTTCACGAAGCTCTTGTCCTTGTAGCGGAACGGTACGACGCCACAGCCGGCGTCGCACTCGATGTCCATGCACACCCATTTCTTGGGATAAGCGCTGGCGCGGTTCCGGTGCTGCGCCATGGTATCGCCCGAGGCCGTGACCGTCTGGCCGAACATGATCTGACCGACGTCGATGGAGATATTCGGGTGCGCGTTGACGCTCTCGGCGATGCGCGCCGCGCCGGAAGAGAACCGGCGATCGCCTTCGGTGCCATAACTGTGGAATTGGACATGAGTCAGGTGCAAGGGTAGCCCGTCGCTAGCGGCGATCGTTTTCAGGGTGGTATCGACATTGCCCGCGATGCCGAGATTGCACCCGTGTACGTGCAGCGGGTGGGGCACGCCGAGCTCGAAGACCGCTTGCGCGAGCCGCTGCAGAATCAAGCGCGGCGTAATCGGATAATAACGATGCTCCTCATCCAGATCGAGCATGCGTTGATTGAACTTGAAGGCGCTGATCCCGCCCGGATTGACTACCTTGATCGCGAGGGCTCGCGAGGTGTCCAAGGTCCACGCCACGTAATCATTGATGAGCGCCTGTTCACGCCCTTGGGCGAGCAGTCGCAAAAGGAAATCATCGTTGCCGAGCAGCGCATAGGCGCCCTTGTCCACGATCGGCGTGTCCCCCATCTCCATGTGTGCCTGGCGTGCGTTCAGCGGCAACATCGCGGGTTCGAAGCACGCCGTGTAACCCATCTCGGCGTACCGGTAGCCGGTGCTCATCGTCGAGGGTGTCGCGAGGCCCGATCCCGAGCGCGTGATCCGTCCCGAGGCGACCGGATGGGCCGAGTGATCCTCGGGCAGCAAGACCCGGGCGATCGTCATCTTCCCCCCGCCGATATGGGTGTGGATATCGATGCCCCCCGCCATGACCACGGTGCCCGCGAGATCATACTCCTGGCTCGCCTTGACGCCGCCCGGCGGTGGCGCGACGATGCGGCCGTCACGGATAAAGAGATCGCGGACCTCGCCGTCGACTCCGTGGGCGGGGTCGTAGAGCTTGCCACCCGTCAAGCGCGTTAACATGCCGATGTCCTAGAGCGCATTTTGGATTTCCGTGAGTACGTGCGCCACGCTCGGCAGCGACGAGGGTCGCTGCCGCTCGAGGTACAGCGAGACCACGGAATCGAGCCGCAGGAGCTGGGCCGCATGATCTAGGCCCGGGATCGCCACCGGGATAAAAACGTCGGGCTCCGCGGGACCATGTGTATTCGGAGCGCCGAGCACGACCAAGGGTTTGGCGGCCGGCGGAGGCGCCGCGCGAAACGCCGATATCCACACGACGGCATCGGCGGACCCCGATCCGACCAAGTGGCCGGTGCTGTACCGATGCGCATCGTGAGCCGGATAACCCTCCGCGAACGCGGTGCGAAGCGGAAAACCCGTCTGCCACGCACACACACTGTTGGCCGTGATCGCGCCGTCGTTTCCGCCCAAGGGCAAACCGGAAAAACGTGTGTAGGCGTTGAGATCGTTTACCAACCCCACACAGGTTTCGACAGCGAGCTCGGCTTGGGGAAAGTCAAGCTCGCCGGTCGACCAGACCAGCACCCCGTAGCGGGCCGCTTTCATCTTTTCGACGATAGCATTCAAGAGCGAGATCCGTACTCCCGCGATCGAGGCTGCCTGGAGCCGGTACCCCGCCGCGAGCGCGCGTAAGGCCGAAACGATTTCGACGAGGTGGGGCGGATCGAATCGGACGTGCAAGGGTTTTCGGCCCTCGGGGCTTGTGCCGGGCCTCGTGTTCAGCCCGGAACCCAGGTAGATGATCTGGCGTGCGTTGCTATCGAGCCGGAATAGGGATGCTTGGTTCCAAACCAGGCGCTCGAAAAAACGCGGATGCGCGCTGACCCCATCGGTACCTGCGAAAATAATCAGGTCAGCGCGATTCTTTAACTCCGTGAGCGTGGTCGTCATCCAACCCGTGCCTTGTAGCACGCCGATATTACGCTGGAGCGCGTTTCCGTGCATATGATCGAGCGCGCCCCCGGTGCGTTCGGCGAGGCTCAGCACCGCACGCATCCCGCCGACATCCGTCCCCAGCCCGGCGAAAAGAGGAAAGCGTGCGCCGCGAAGGATCGCCGCCGCCCGCTCGATGCATTGTTCGATCGTTGCCGCTGTGCCCCCGATGCGCGGCTGATTCGGCCCCTCCGGGCTTTCGAATCCGGAAGCCGCGCGGCTACATCCGTTCTTCAGGACGCGCACACGTTCCCCCGCTTGCTCCACGATAAGATCATCGCACAGCAGGCTGCAGAAAGGACAGGCCGCCGCGCGCCGGGCGCGGGCCGGCTTGCCGGTTTCCCGGTTGATCGCTGCTTGGGGTATGGTCATTCTAATTATGGGTCTGCGGCTGGAGGGTATGATGACGGATCACCGCGCGGGCGTAAACCAGGATGTTGCGAAAGGTGCGGATTATGACGCATGACAAATCCTCCTCGCGACTGAACGGATGGAGCCTAGCAGTGGAACAGAATAGCTGGATTAGGGTTTTATCGTCGTGGCTTTCTCCCGGGCTTTCGTGCCCCCGGCAGCATGCATCGCGTCGCTAAACGCTTTTTGCATGTGCTCCAGGCCCTGCATAGGATACAGGGATTTCATCAAGCTCAGCGGCTCTATCCCCTCGACGGCTTTATTCTTGTTCTCCTTCATGACCCGGATCAATTC
>JBOIDM010000064.1:0-21306 GCA_050740575.1 Gammaproteobacteria bacterium | reverse complement strand
TGAAAGCGCAGATCGGCCTTAATTTCGCCAACGCCCTGCGATCCATCGTCCGCCAGGACCCTGACGTCATCATGATCGGGGAGATCCGTGATCTGGAGACCGCGGAGATCGCGGTCCAGTCGGCGCTCACGGGTCACTTGGTCCTCTCCACTCTCCATACCAACGATGCGGGCAGCAGCGTCACGCGTTTGCTGGACATGGGCGTGGAAGACTATTTGCTGACTTCTACCGTCAACGGCGTCCTGGCGCAGCGCTTGGTGCGCATGCTGTGCATGCAGTGCCGGCGTCCCTACGAGGCGCTGCCCGAGATCGTGGAGGAGCTGAAACTACGCGATTATGTGCAGGATGAGAACGTCGTGTTATATGAGCCCGTGGGCTGCCCGCAATGCGCGGGGACCGGATTTCGAGGGCGCACCGCGATCCTCGAGCTCCTGAGCATGTCGGACCCCATCCGGCGCTTGGTCCTCAAGCACGCTGATGCGGGACAAATCCAAGTCACGGCGATCGAGGCCGGCATGCGCACGATGTTCCAGGACGGTGTCGACAAGGCGCTCCGTGGAATTACGGCCATCGAAGAGGTGTTGCGTGTGACGAGCGTCTCCTGAGCATGGCGCTCTATCGCTACAAAGCGGCCAACCCCGAAGGCGAGGTCCTCGAAGGCGAGTTGGAAGCACGCGATCAGGCCGCGGCCATCGAGCGCCTGCAAACGCTCGGTTACATCCCGATCCGCGCCGAGGAAACTCAAGCGGGGGGCGCCGGGCGCTCGCGCTGGATCACGCTGCGGCGCTCGAAGCGCCTATCGCAAGCCCAGTTAGTGGTGCTGACCCAAGAGCTCGCCACGCTTCTGCGCGCGCGGCTGCCGCTCGACCGCGCCCTGGAGGTACTTATTGATCTCTCCGGCCAAGGCACGGCGGGGCAACTGCTGACACGCATCCGCGAGGCCGTGCACGGGGGCGCGACACTCTCGGCCGCCATGGAAGCCCAAGGCGGCGTCTTCTCGCGGCTTTATCTCAATATGTTGCGGGCGGGCGAAGCCGGAGGCGCCGTCGAGCAGGTGCTGACACGGCTCTCCGAGTACCTCGAACGCTCCCGCGAGCTTCAGGAAAGCGTGACCTCCGCGCTCATCTATCCCGCTATACTTCTCAGCGTGGCTGGTCTCTCGGTGCTGGTGCTCTTGGTGTATGTGGTGCCGCAGTTTGAGCAGTTATTTTCGGACGCGGGCGCGGCCTTACCGTTCGCCACCCAGGTGGTTATCTCGATAGGGAATTTTCTACGCGATTACTGGTGGCTGTTTATCCTGGCCGCCGTGTTCATTGGACTCTATTTCCGCAAGCAACTCTCGCAATCTGCGACGCGCTACCGATGGGACCAGCGTTTCCTCAAGCTGCCCTTGGCCGGAGATCTGATCACGAAGATTGAGGTGGCGCGCTTCAGCCGCATGCTCGGCACCCTGCTCACCAACGGCGTACCCTTGTTGAGCGGACTATCGATCGTGAAAGAGACCCTGGGGAACCAGGTCTTGGCGGAAGGCATGGGCACTGTCGCCGAACGACTAAAGCACGGCCACGGGCTCGCCGAACCCCTGGCAGAGATCGCCACTTTTCCTCGCCTCGCGGTACACATGGTGCGCGTGGGCGAAGAGACAGGACAGCTCGAAGAGATGCTCATGCAAGTGGCGGAGGTTTATGATCGCGAGGTGCGCGGCACGGTCAAACGCATGCTGGCGTTGTTGGAACCGGTGCTCATCCTGGGCCTTGGTCTAGTGATCGCCGCTATCATCATGTCGATCTTGGTCGCCATCCTGAGCGTAAACGAGCTTGCGTTTTAACTTTCTGTCAACTAGAGGACTAAGCCGAAATGAAACGAAATAAGGAACGCCGTTCACCGCGGGGTTTCACGCTCATCGAGTTGCTGGTGGTACTGGTGATCCTGGGGCTCCTCGCGAGCCTCGTGGGACCCCGAGTCATGAAATATCTGAGTGGGGCGAAAAGCGATTCGGCCCGGTTGCAAATCGAGGACCTCGCCGCCACCTTGGACATGTACCGGCTGGAGATCGGCCGCTATCCCACGACCAACGAGGGTCTCAATGCGTTGGTCGAGGCGCCGGCCGGGACTGAACGCTGGAACGGACCGTATTTAAAGAAAAAGCAAGTACCCAAAGATCCCTGGGGTTTGGATTACCAGTACCGATTTCCCGGTGAACACGGCGATTTCGACCTGTACACGCTCGGCGCGGATAACGCCGAGGGCGGCGAAGGCGAGAACCGGGACATCGGCAATTGGCATTAGAATTTCGCCGATGCCCCGCGGATTCACGCTGGTCGAGCTTTTAATCGTATTGGTCATCGGCGGCCTCATGCTGTCGCTGATTCCTCCCTTGTTCTCGAAAGGCGCCACGGGCGTGGAGTTGCGATCGGCCGCGCGCGAGGTAGCCGCGGCGCTACGCTACGCCCGTAGCCGGGCCATCAACCGCCACGTCGCATCCACTGTGACGGTAAACGTCGCCGATAGGCGCTATGGAATCAGCGGACGCCAAGGGACCCGGACGCTACCGCGGGGGGCGGATATTAAGCTCGATACCGCCCGCTCGCAGACGCGTTCGGAAACCACCGGGGCATTTCGATTTTACCCGGACGGGAGTTCGACCGGCGGTCAAATCACGCTCTCGAGCGGCCCGTTGCGGTATGTCGTCGATATCAATTGGTTGACCGGCCGCGTTGCGATTTATTGATCACGGCCGACGCGCGCGCGGTTTTTCCTTACTCGAGGTGTTGGTCGCGTTCTCGATCTTGGCCATCGCCTTAGCGGTCCTGTTGCAGATCTTCGGCACGGCACTGCGTAGCAGCAAGCTCGGTGCCGACTATACGGATGCGGTCTTGTGGGCCGAATCCTTGCTGGCGGGTGTCGACCTGGAGACGGCGCCGCCGGGCGAGGAGACGGGAGACATCGCGGGCCGCTATCGGTGGACTCGCCGAGTCCAACCCTATTTTTTCGCCCATCTCGACCCGGAAAAGCTGCCCCTCGACGCCTATCGAGTCACGGTCAGCGTCCTCTGGCAAGAAGCCACAAAAACACGCGCGGTCAGCCTCGTAAGCTTGCGGCTGCGGCCGCGGCAGGGCCAATGATGCAACGCGCCGGCAGCGGATTCACGCTCGTCGAACTACTGCTCGCTTTAACGCTCACGGGCCTCACCATGGTGGCGCTTTACAGCGGATTGCGGGTCGGAACCCGCGCTTCGGACGCCGCCGAGTCGCGGGCAGCCCTCACCGAGGATCAACGGGCCGTCGCCGGCTTCATTTCGCGCCAGCTAAGGCGCGCCTATCCCCTGATCTGGCTGGATCAAGCGCAACAGCGACTTGTATTTCGCGGCGGATCTCGATCCCTGATATTTACCGCCAACTCGCCCATCCGCGCCGAGCCAGGCGGGCTTTATATCGGCGCAATCGAGTTCGTCAGCGGCGGGCGGCTCATCTTCACCTATTGGCGCGCCGAACCCGATCTCGATAACCCGTTGAAGGCCCCCGAGCACGCTCGCCGAACCGTGATGCTCAGCCATGTCGAGGAGGTGCTGTTCTCGTATTACGGGGAATCCCGCCGCATAACCGCATGGCACGACACCTGGAATGACGCTCAACGACTTCCGGCGTGGGTACGACTCAGCATCAAGACCGCGAGGAGCGGCGACTGGCCCGTGCTCGTGATCCCCCTCCATGCGGAACCGGACACCGGCGAGCCGCAACTACTCATGCAGACGCCCGAATCGGCGGACGCATCGGACGCGACCCTAGATTTTGACGAATTCGACGAGGAGGATTCCGAAGATTTCTAGGTTCCTGGACGTTTACGCATTATGAAAGCTATGCAGGCGGCGGCGACCGAGCAGGGCTTCGCGCTCGTGATCGTTCTCTGGGTCCTGGCTTTGCTGAGCAGCCTGGCCGCGAGTTTAGCCTTCAGCATGCGGACCGAGACCACGTTGGCTTACGATCTCGCGGCACAAGCACAGGCCCGCGCGCTCGCCGAGGCAGGCGTATACCGGGGCATCCTAGAGCTTATCAACCCCGATCGCTTGCGCCGCTGGCGCGGAGACGGTAGCCGCCACCGGATCCGCTTCGGGGGGGCACCGATTACCGTGTCGGTGCAGGACGAAGCAGGCAAGATCGATCTCAATAGCGCGCAACGCGAACTCCTCGACACCTTGCTCCGAGCCTCGGGTGTCGAGGACGAGCGGCGTGATGCGCTGCTAGACGCGATAGAAGACTGGCGCGATGCGGATAACTTGCGGCGCTTGAACGGCGCCGAAGATCAAGAATACGAAGCCGCCGGCAGAACCTATGGGGCCAAGGACGCTACCTTCAATACGGTCGAGGAACTGCAACAGGTGCTCGGTGTGACGCCGCGTTTGTTCAGACGTCTGCGGCCAGCGCTGACCGTGCACTCCCATTCGGCGGGGATAGATGATCGGCTGGCCCCTCCCGCCGTCCTGCGAGCCTTGTTGCTGTCCAATCAAGATCCCGACGGCGATCTCGAGGAAGTGCTTGCCCGCCGGCGCGACGACGCCGCGGAATCCGGCAAAAACCAGCGCGATGCGCCCACCCCGATCATCGATGCCCGCTTCGTTGTTCCGAGTAATGGTGTAATCTATACCGTGCGGGCCGAGGCGAGGTTACCGCCCCAAACTCGTGCGTCCATAGCCGCAACCATAAAACTAGTTCACCGCTCCGGAAAACCGTATACCGTGCTCACGTGGCAGGAAAGCGATTGACATTTCATGGCATTGGAGATGGGCAGTGTTTAGCGACTCGAGGCTAAACATCGATTGGCTGCGGGACCGGGCACGCACGTTTTTCGATTGGTGGTCGAGTGAGCTTTGGATGCTGTTACCGGAATCGATGCGGCAGCTGGCGAACCTAGAACCGGATCGCTGGGTTGTTCACTGGCTCGACACCGAAATCGAGGTCGTCCGGGAAGACGGTGGGCGGGATCCCGCCGCGCCCCGTTTCTCCGCCACCGCACCGCCGGAGGCTGCGTTGGCGGCATTGCGACATCTCGGGAGCGACCGGACGCCGGCGACCGAAGTGATACTTGAGCTACCCCCGCGGCGGGCCCTGCGGCGGGAGATCGACTTGCCGCTGGCTGCCGAGGAAAACCTCCGGGAGGTCCTCGGTTACGCCATGGACCAAGAGACGCCGTTTAAAGCCGGACAGGTCTATTACGATTATCGTATCCTCGATCGACATACGGCCATGAAGCGCTTGCGCGTCGAGCTGGTGGCCATTCCCCGCACAGCCTTGGACGAGATCCTCGGCAAACTTACACCGTTCGGCCTGCATCCCGACCGGGTACGGGCGCCGGAAGCGGGAGGCAACGGCAATGACATTAACCTACTGCCGCTCGACCGGCGGCGAGTGAAAACACCTGTCTGGCAAGGCCTGAATCTCGCCCTCGCGGCCGTGGCCACCGGTCTCTTGGCCGCAGCCGTGTTCCTACCCTTGATACAGAAACAATGGTCTATTGACGTGATCGAAGGCCGAATCGCCGAAGTTAAGGCCAAGGCCCAGGCCGTGGAGGATCTGCATCGGCAACTCGAAGGCTTGGCCAGCGATTCCCGCTTTCTCATCGAGAAAAAGAAGGCGACGCCGGTAACGATCGGGGTGCTGGACGAGCTTACCCGCGTGCTGCCCGACGACACTTGGCTTTACCAGCTTGAGATCAACGGGACGGAAATGACGATGCAAGGTGAGTCTCCCACCTCCTCGGCGGTCATTGGCCTTATCGAGGCATCGCCGTTATTCAAGAATGCCTCATTTCGCTCACCCGTGACCCAAAACCGCTTAACCGGCGCCGAGCGTTTCAATCTTGCAGCTGAAGTCGTCGCGGAGGCTGGCTCATGAGAGCAGGCCTCAGCACAGAACAACGCCAAGCGCTGGCCATCGGCTTACTATTACTGCTACTCGCCGCTCTGTATATGCTTTTTATACAACCGCTGATTTCGGTCTATCGAGATTATGGAGAGCGCATCGGGGATCTCCAGAATCGATTGGTGCGTTATGAGCGCGTCGCGAGCCGCAGCGCTGAGTTACAGCAACAGTTCGTGCGCATTAAGGGACAACTGTCCAAGCAACAACGCGGGTATCTGCAAGGCAAAACGCGCGCACTCGCGGCTGCGGAGATGCAACAACACGTCAAGAAGATCGTGGAAGCAAACGCCGGACGCCTCAACAGCATTCAGATCATGCCCGACGCTACCCAGGACGGGGGCAAAGCCGATGCCAAGCAACCCGTGTCGATCAAGGTCCAAATGTTGGGTTCCACCGAGACGGTACAGCGCGTGTTTCACACCTTGGAATCAGGACAGCCGCGCATGTTTGTCGATCAGGTTTATCTGCGCGGCCGGAGCGCCTACCAATTCCGGCCGGGGAAACCATCGGCGGACGAGCTGGATATCCGCTTTAGTCTCTCCGGTTTCATGGCGCTGGAGAAGTCGTGAAGTCGCTAGCGTCCGTAAGTGCCGTCACCCTGACGCTGGGCGCGCTGTGTACTGTACTGGGTCTTATCATCGCCTATGAGCTTGCGTTTCCCTTGGAACCGATGGAGGGCGACGCGGCAACTACGGACCTGCCTTGGGAGGCGCCCGCCGTCGAAAGCGACTTTACCTTACCCCCGTTGAGTCAATTCCAGGAAGTCATCACCCGCCCCCTGTTCTTGAAGACCCGCCGTCCGGCACCGGTCGCGAATGCCGTCACCGCGACGCAGGCGGCTCCGAATGCTGAGTTGAGCAAGTATGTCGTCACGGGCATCGTGATTACGTCCGAACAACGCTTCGCCTTGATTCGCGGAATTAACGACAACACGGTCCAACGCGTCGCGGATGGCCAGCAGTTTCACGGTTGGAGCGTGAGAGCGATTGAGAATGAAGCGGTGGTATTCACGCGCGAGAGCGAGGAAGAACGCCTACCGCTACTGCGCAAAACTCCGGAGAAGTTCAAGCTGGCGGCCCAGCGCGCCGCGCTCCTGGCCCGCAGGCAACCTGCGGCGCGCCCGCCAGCTAAACCCGTTTCCGCAGGCCAACCAGGTCAAGCCGTCCCGCCAGAAAATCCTCGGGAGACGGAGGCCGAGCATTAACGCAAAGAGATAGACCCGTTAGTCGAGCAGGACACCATGCTATTGAAATACCCTTATATTTATCGTATAAGACCATGAATAAGAAAGTTTCTGTCTTAAGCAAAGTCACCCTTTCGCCCGTACGTTTGTGAGCCGCCGACAATTCGCAACCGCGCTTTGCGAGCGACTGTTCATTACGCCGTAATGAACTTTAGCTCGCGATGGGTTCGATGGATCATAGTCGTCGCCGGTCTTAGCATGGGTGGCGCCTGTACCGCGTCGCGTCCGCACATGGTGACACCGGGCACGCCTGTCCCAGTTGCGGCGCCGGTGGTCCAGCCCGCGGCTCCGCCGATTACCGAAGGTATCCCGCTGGACGAACCCGACGACAAGAAACCCCTTAAGACCGAAGTCGAGATGTATCCCGGAAGCGGCACGTTCGTGAAACCGGGCGCATACAAAGGCCCGCCGCCGAGCGGCGATACGGGAGAATTCACGCTTAACTTCGAAAACACCGATTTGCAGGAGGTGGTCAAGGCCGTACTAGGCGATCTCCTGAAGGAGAATTATTTCATCGACCCGAAGGTAGCGGGGACGATCACGATTCAGACGACCCGCCCGCTCAAGCGGCACGAGCTATTACCGACCTTGGAAAACCTGCTGCGCTTGAACGGCGCCTCGTTGCTGCAAGTCGAGGGGATGTACAAGATCCTCCCCTCCCCGCAAGCCGCGCGCGGGTCCCCGCCATCGTCGGTGAGCCGGCTCGCGGCGGCGCGTGGTTATACGGTTCGCGTCGTGCCGCTGCGTTACGCCTCCGCCCGCGAGCTCCACAAGTTAATCGAGCCCTTCCTGCCTCAAGACGCGCCGCAAATCGTAGACGCACAACGCAACCTTTTGATCCTGACCGGGAGCGAGCAGGAAATCCAAGCCTCCGTGGAGCTTGTGGAGCTGTTCGACGTCGACTGGCTCACAGGGATGTCGATGGCACTCTTCAAGCTTCAGCACGCCGAGGTTAAGACGCTGCACGGGGAACTGGAAAAGATCTTCGGAGATAAAGACAGTCCGCTGGCCGGGGTTGTGCAGATGGTGCCGGTGGAGCGCCTGAACGCGCTGCTCGTCGTCTCCTCGCGTCCGGGTTACCTTGATCAGGCGCGGAATTGGGTCGAACGCTTGGATCAGATCGGCGAATCGGTCAGCCCGCGTCTCTACGTTTATCACGTACAAAACGGCAAGGCGGCCGACCTTGCCACCGTGCTAGGCGGGATTTTCGGCGCCGAGGCCCAACCCTCGGCGCCGGGCGCACCACCGCCGGAACTCGCTCCCGGCGAAACCCAAGCCACACTCGAAAGCGAGGCCGAGGAAGCCGGCCCCTCGAGCGATATGAGCAAGAGCCGGCGTTCTAAGGCCAAGGAACGCGGCGGCGTGTCGGTGGTTGCGACCGAGACCTTGCGCATCATCGCCGATGAGACCAACAACGCACTTGTCATCATGGCCAAGCCGCAGGACTACAAGATGATCGAGGCCGCACTGAAACGCCTGGATGTCATCCCGCTGCAGGTCCACATCGAGGCGAGTGTTGTGGAAATCACGCTGACCGATGACTTGCGATACGGGGTCGAGTGGCTTTTTAAAAACCAAACCCCAGGCGACCGCACCGCCGTGGGTGCTCTTAGTTTTGGAGGACCCTTAAGACGAGCACTTAGTGCTGCGCTCACGTCCGGCTTCTCCTATACGCTGCTCGATGAGAACGGTAACTTGAGGGCCCAGCTAACCGCGCTGGCCGAGCAGGATAAGCTCAATGTTTTGTCTTCACCCTCGCTAATGGTACTCGACAACCAGACCGCAAACATCGAGGTGGTGCAGGAGATACCGGTGACCACTCAGCAGCAGCAGGTGGTGTCCGGCCAAGACCCCAACGTGCTCAATTCGGTTGAGTACAAGAAGGCCGGCGTGATCCTGGAGGTGACCCCGCGGGTCAACCTCGGCGGGCGCATCACCCTGGAGCTCAGGCAGGAGGTGTCCGAGCCGGTTCCAGGCTCTTCCATCAACAACGTATCCAACAACCCGACATTCACCGAACGCAGCATCGAGAGCACCGTCACCGTGCAAAGCGGCGAGACCCTCGTGCTGGGCGGCTTGATCAGCGAGGACCAAAACCAGTCGAACGCCGGCATTCCTTTCCTAAAGGATATCCCGGTGCTTGGGGTTTTGTTCAGAACAACGTCAGATAACACAAGACGCCGGGAGCTCATCGTCCTGATGACCCCTCGGGCGGTTCGTGACCAGGCCGAGGAGCGGGCCGTGACCGACGAGTTCCGGCACCGGCTGCGGGAACTCGAGTCCGTCACGCCGGGCGGCTGATCCTAGCACGTTATTTTCTTACCGGGCCATGCAACTATAATTTAGCGGCGGACGGTTGTTCGTGGTATCTTTTAGTGGTGCTGGGAATTTCCCGCCGGCCCAGGTTACGATTTATTGGACCCCTGCGAAGAAAACTCAAAATACAACTGAGGAGGGTTGCTATGACACCGAACGAAATCATCGATCTCATCAAGGCCAAGAACATCGAAATCCTGGATCTCAAGTTCCAGGATTTCCCTGGCACTTGGCAGCATTTTTCGATACCGGTGAGCCAGGCCGCGCCGGAAATCTTCGACGAAGGACTGGGCTTTGACGGATCCAGCATCCGCGGCTGGCAAGCGATCCATGCCAGTGACATGCTGGTGGTGCCGGACCCGGTCACCGCCGTCATCGACCCCTTTACCGAAATCCCGACACTCTCCTTGATCTGCAATATCGTCGACCCCATCACCCGCGAGCAATACTCGCGTGACCCGCGTTACATCGCGACCAAGGCTGAAAACTACCTAAAGAGCTCCGGCATAGGCGATACCGCCTACTTCGGGCCGGAAGCCGAGTTCTTCATCTTCGACGGCATTCGCTACGACCAAAATGCCCACGAGGGATATTACCACGTCGAATCCGCCGAAGGGGTGTGGGCCTCGGGGAGCGATAAAGGCCCTAACTTGGGATACAAACCGCGCCACAAGGAAGGCTACTTCCCGGTACCCCCGACCGACTCGCAGCAGGACATTCGCACCGAGATGATCCTGGAGATGGAGAAGGCCGGGATCGTGGTCGAGAAGCACCATCACGAAGTGGCCACGGCGGGGCAAGCGGAGATCGACCTGCTTTACGATTCGCTCACTCGCATGGCCGACAAGATGATGATGTACAAGTACATCACCAAAAATGTGGCGCTCAGGCACGGCAAGACGGTGACTTTCATGCCGAAACCGCTCTTCGGGGACAATGGCTCGGGGATGCACACCCACCAGAGCATCTGGAAAGGGGGCCAGCCGCTCTTTGCCGGCGACAAGTACGCCGGGGTCAGCGATCTCTGTCTGTGGTACATTGGCGGCATCTTGAAACACGCCCCGGCGCTCTGCGCCTTCGTAGCCCCCACGACCAATTCGTACAAGCGCCTGGTGCCCGGGTTCGAGGCGCCGGTCAATCTGGCTTATTCGTCGCGCAACCGCTCGGCATCGATCCGCATTCCGGTGTACTCCCCGAGTCCCAAGGCCAAGCGCATCGAAGTCCGCTTTCCCGATCCTTCCTGCAATCCGTATCTGGCCTTCGCGGCGATGCTGATGGCGGGTCTCGATGGGATCATGAACAAGCTCAACCCGGGCGATCCACTCGACAAAAACCTCTACGATTTGCCGCCCGAAGAGATCGCCCAGGTCCCGAGCTGCCCCGCTTCGCTCGAAGCCGCGCTCGATGCCCTGGAGAAAGACCACGACTTTTTAGTCAAAGGCAATGTCTTTACCCGCGACGTCATCGAGACCTGGCTCGACTACAAACGCACCAAGGAATGCGACCCGATCCGGCTGCGCCCGCACCCGTATGAGTTCGCGCTCTACTACGACGCGTAAGGCCAAACTCTGAGAGGAGTTGTCCAGAGCACGTGAACTTATTGCTCCAGGGCTACTGTTCTTATAATAGGTACTCTCGGATCGCCGATGCGCTAAGATCAGCGACGCTCTTATCCACCGCCTTAGCAACGAGCCCGATCGCCGTCGGGCTCAAGCTCTTGCGCAGCAGTCCGAGAAACTCAGGCGCTGCAATGAGGACAAGCTCATCGAACTCATCGTCCAGGCGTGCGCGCTCGATCCGTTCGGCAACCTGCTTAGCAAAGACTTCGGCCTCATGACGCTTCACGTTGGTCTCCGGCTCCATCGCATGGCGGCCCGGGCCGTGGCTATCGAAGCTGCGACCCGGGCGGTCGGAGGTCAGTTCTCGCGCATGCGTGCGCGCGGCTGGATGAACGAGATCCTCCATCTCCCGCAAGCTCCCCGTGGGAGTATCCGTTGCAAATATCCTGGCCCGACGGCTGTCTGCCGCCACTACCCAAACTCTCGACACGATGATCGACCTCCTCTATCGGCGGCTTCAGTTTCGACACTCTCATGGTCAAAAATCGGCGAGTTATTGAGTTCAGGGTCGGGTGCGCCAGCATCCGGTACGTGGACATCATTCGCCATTGGAAGCCCCCGGAGATTGATTAGAACTGAATGATACCAAAAGATCACGAACCTCGTCATCGCTTGTTTGAGAGAAGTTTTCGTACCAAAGGCCGACTGCAAAGAACGGCTCGGGAGAGATCAGGCACACGCACTCGATTCGATCCGCATCGGTCTGGTATTCGTCGCAGGACGATTGTGCGGCGGCGGGGACGGCGATAATGATCCGTGCTGGCTGCTGCTGTTTCAACGCCGAGACGGCTGAGCGCATGGTCGCGCCCGTGGCGATACCGTCATCGACTAAAATCACGATCCGGTCCCGTACCTCCCGCATCGAGCGGCCCCCCCGGTAGAGGCGCTCACGCCGTTCTAACTCCCGCTGCTCCCGCGCTGCGACCGCCTCGATTTCGACGGGCGAGATCTCGAGATAACGCAGTAAGTCCTCGTTTAGCACCCGGATACCGCCGCTCGCGATGGCGCCCATCGCGAGCTCCGGTTGATAAGGCACGCCGAGCTTACGCACGACAAAGACCTCGAGCGGCGCTTTGAGAGATTTCGCGATCTCGTAGGCGACGGGCACACCTCCACGAGGGAGCGCGAGCACGATTACATCGGAGCGATTCGCAAAGGCTGAGAGCTTTGTGGCCAAAAGGCGTCCTGCTTCCCTGCGGTCTTTAAACTTCGTTTGCGCGATTGGCCTAATCATCGTCAGCGCAGGAAGACGCGCAAGGAACACGCCCGTCAGAGGCGGCTTTTAATCCGCTTGTAGGCGTGCTCGATCTCTTCACCCAACATCTTTACGCTGGTCCAGACATCCTCGGAGGCCGCTTTGGCCTCGCCGGAGACCTCCTCCAACTTTGATTTGAATTGCCCCAGCTTGGCTTCGGTCTCTTCCCATTCCTCTCGCGCCTCCATCTTGGCCAGGTTGAGCTGGACGCGCAATTCATCTCGCTGTTGCAGCAAACTGTCTCGGAATTTTTCGAGTTCCTCTTTAATGTTCACTGGTTAATCCTCGCAGAAGGTCAATTGACGATATGGTGCGTGCCTACCATAGGGCACCCGTAGTGGCTTGGCGGTCAACTCCCGGTATACCCGATTTCCACGCCGATGATGACGTTTGCGTGGCGCTTCCACCATCACCCGGAAACTCGCGATGAACGGACTATAGTTGCTAATACTACCGGCGACCATAAAAGAAGCGTTGACGTAGATCAAGTTATTGTGTCCTTGAGCCGCCTTTCTTCGTCCGAAGGATTCGAGCATGATTCACTCTCGGATGCACCGAGCTGAATAACATTTTCTATCGGCTTCCCAAGCACCCACCGTGCGCGCTAAATGAGCATATGGCAGAACTACAAAAAGGGAGCACCGCACTCGGCGCTACGCTGGCGGATGTGCCTGCGGCATCCCGGGGCGAGGTAGTCGCGTGGGCGATGTATGACTTCGCCAACTCCGGTTATACGACGGTGGTGCTCACCGCGATCTTCAACGCCTATTTCGTGGGGACGGTGGTCGGAGTAGAGACGGGCTACACGCCGGGGACGGGCACCTTACTCTGGACCATCGCCATGGGCATTTCCAACTTCCTGGTTCTCCTGAGCGCTCCGGTGCTCGGGGCGGTCGCGGATTTCAGGGCGTGCAAGAAGCGTTTCTTGGGCTTGAGCACGCTCGGCTGTGTGCTGTTCACGGCGTTGCTGGGGATCGTCGAGGCCGGGGACGTCGCGCTTGGGATGACCCTCGTCGTCATGTCGAGCATTATGTTTGCGACGGGTGAAAACCTGATCGCGTCTTTTCTGCCCGAGATCGCGCGCCCTCAGGAGATGGGAAGGATTTCAGCTTACGGCTGGGCAATCGGTTACCTCGGCGGACTCTTGGTGCTCGGGCTTTGCCTTGCCTATATCACCTGGGCTGAGGGGCACCAGCACACAGCGACACAGTATGTCCCGGTGACGATGTGGATCACGGCCGTGGCGTTTGCAGCCGCCGCGCTCCCGACCTTACTCTGGTTGCGCGAGCGTGCACGGCCTGGGATGTGGCCTGCCCACGAAAGCTATGCCCGCATCGGCTTCGAGCGTGTGCGGCATACGCTTGGGGAAGCCCGACGCTTCAAGGATCTGTTTCGCTTTCTGGCGACGCTTTCCGTCTACTACTGCGGTATCAACACCGTGGTCGTGCTGGCCGCGATTTACGCGCAAGAGGTCTTGGGCTTTGGCGTGCAGGAGACCATCTGGATGGTTCTCCTCGTCAACATCACGGCGGCGGCAGGCGCGCTCGGTTTCGGGTTGCTTCAGGATCGGCTCGGATCGGTACCCACCCTGGCAGGCACGTTGCTGCTATGGATCGCCGCCTTGCTGCTCGCCTATTGGATTGAAGACCGAGAAGGGTTTTGGATCGTGGCCAACCTCATCGGCATCGCCCTGGGATCGAGTCAGTCCGCCGGCCGCGCGCTTATCGGGCAGTTCTCCCCGCCCGAACGAACCGCCGAGTTCTTTGGCTTATGGGGGCTCGCCGGTAAGCTCGCTGCAGTCATCGGTCCGTTGAGCTACGGGGTGATCACGCAAGTATCTCGCGGCAATCACCGGCTGGCGCTGCTCGCGACGGCGGGCTTTTTCATCGCGGGTCTTGCTCTGCTCGCCACCGTCAATGAGCGTCGCGGGCGCAACGCCGCACGGGCTAGTTCCACTTCATCGGATTGACACCCCCGAGGGGGTGGAGGACCAGGCCGGCTGGATGAACCATTGGGATGCGCATCGCCGCGGCTTGCTGTATCGGCATCGTGATCGGCGGCGTCCACATCCTGGGTGGCTGCACTTGCTGATGGCGGTGCGTCTCGCGCTGCGGCAGATGATGACGGCTGGAGCCGCGTCGCGCTCTACACCCAACGATGCAACACTTCCCCACCCGGGAAGGTATACCCGGAGTTGAAGTGGTAAGCGCCAACGATTTCTTGCGGAGCGAGCATCATGTGTTCCTCGATGTCTGAGGGGAAAAAGCTGAGATCGCCCTTGCCTACCCATATGTCCTCACTGTACCGGATATTCTCGGCTCCGAGTGTCACTAGCTCGAGCACCGAGGGCGGAGCCCCGCGTACCACACTCGGGAAATGCCGAATGTGAAATAGCGGCAAGCCCATCGGCCTGGGGAGCTCAGACCGGGTGATCCTCTGTTCAATCTCCATCGTGCCTTCGATCAGGCGTTCCCCGTGGGCGCACACATACGCCTTCAGCTTTGCACCCGGCCCCAGCGAGGGCATCATCGGATTCAAGGGATGATACTCGGTCATATAGGTCTGACCGAGCTTCTTCGCAAAACCCATAAACCATCCGCGAGCCATCGTAAAGTCGTTGTTGACCCATATCTGCAAGCAAATCTGCCCGGGTCTACCTTGGTACGAACACCCCACCCAAATAGCACATTCCTTGTACTGGGTACGCTCAGGGTTCGTGAACGCCATATCCGGTTGGCTGTCCCAGAGCGCCCACCATTTGCTAAAGGCAACATAAGCCAGACCGGGTTCGGGACTCGCTTCAAGCGGTTCGGGTAGGTAGGCCGCGATCGCCGCGGGATCGGTGCGATAGGCAATGTTCAGATATTCCGTGGCGTAGTGCCAGGGCATATCCCCGACGAGCGAAGAGACGCCACCGGGTGTGAGCGGATAACAAAATCCCTTGAGATCGTTAATGGTAGTCATGATCGCTCCTTCCGTTCTAGCTTGCCGATGTCACACGCCTGGGTCGGGTAAGTCGAACCGTCCGGCTAGGCCGTCGATTCACCCGCGAGATAAAGCCACGTCTCGATCACCGTGTCTGGATTCAACGAAATGCTTTCAATTTCCTGATTAACCAGCCAGCGCGCGAAGTCGGGGTGATCCGAAGGTCCCTGCCCGCAGATCCCGATGTACTTACCGGCGTCGCGGCACGCCTTGATGGCCATGGCGAGCAAGGCCTTGACCGCGGGATTGCGTTCATCGAAGGCAGCGGCGACCAGCCCCGAGTCACGGTCGACGCCGAGGGTCAGTTGCGTGAGGTCGTTCGATCCGATCGAGAAACCGTCGAAAAACTCCAGGAACTCCGCGGCCATTAGGCAGTTGGACGGGAGCTCGCACATCATGATAACGCGCAAGCCCTCGCGGCCGCGCTCGAGGCCGTGCTGTTGTAGGAGCTCCGTGACCGCACGCGCCTCCTCGATCGTCCGCACGAACGGCACCATCGCCTCGACGTTAGTCAGCCCCATCTCCGCGCGCACCTTGCGCAGGGCGGCGCATTCAAGCTCGAAACAGTCGCGGAAACTCTCGGCGATATAGCGCGAAGCTCCTCTGAATCCGAGCATGGGATTTTCTTCCGCTGGCTCGAAATGCTCGCCCCCTAAGAGATTGCGGTATTCGTTGGACTTAAAGTCCGACAGGCGGACGATCACCGGTTTCGGGGAAAACGCGGCCGCCAGCACGGCGATTCCTTCGGCCAGCTTGTCCACGAAGAAGCTGACCGAGTCCGGGTACGCCTGCGTGCGCACGGCTATTTGCTCCTGCAACGGACGAGGCATCCGGTCGAATTCGAGCAATGCCCGCGGATGGATACCGATCATGCGGTTGATGATAAACTCCAGCCGCGCGAGCCCGATGCCCTGATTCGGGATCGCGGCGAATTCGAAAGCCCGGTCGGGATTGGCGACATTCATCATGATCTTCACCGGCAGTACCGGCATCGTCTCGAGCTTCACCACACTGCGCTCGAACGCAAGCCGGCCGTCGTAGACGAACCCCTCCTCTCCCTCCGCGCAAGAGACCGTCACCGCGCGCCCCTCGCCGATACACTCGGTCCCATTGTTGGTCCCGACCACGGCCGGCACACCGAGCTCGCGGGCCACGATCGCGGCGTGACAGGTCCGTCCGCCGCGGTTGGTGACGATCGCTGAGGCCCGCTTCATGACAGGCTCCCAATCGGGATCGGTCATGTCCGCGACCAACACATCGCCGGCCTGAAAGCGTGGCATGTCCCCGACGCCGGCGATGACACGGGCGCGGCCCGCCCCGATACGTTGCCCGATGCTCCGGCCGCTCACCAGCACCGCCGCTCTCTCCTTCAGGGAATACCGTTCCAGCGTTTGCGCGGGACCCCGGCTTTTCACCGTTTCGGGGCGTGCCTGAAGGATATACAAACGGCCGTCGCTGCCGTCCCGGCCCCATTCGATATCCATCGGGCAACCGTAATGCTCTTCGATCCGCAGGGCGTAGCGGGCTAGCTCATGGATCTCCGGATCGCTCAACGCGAAGCGGCCGCGTTCCGGTGCCGCGACTGCCACGATGCGGGTCGGTTCGCCGTCTCCCAAGACCATCTTCACGGCTTTATCCCCGAGGTTGCGCCGGAGAATGGCGGGCCGGCCCGCCATGAGGCCCGGTTTGTAGACATAGAACTCGTCCGGGTTCACCGCGCCCTGTACCAGCGTCTCGCCCAATCCGTAGACCGCGGTGATCAAAACCACGTCGCGAAATCCAGACTCGGTATCCAGCGTGAACATCACGCCGCTCTGCCCCAGATCACTGCGCACCATCCTTTGGATCCCGGCCGAGAGCGCCACCTGATGGTGCTCGAACCCATGATGAGCGCGGTAGGCGATCGCCCGGTCATTGTACAAGGAGGCGAATACCCGCTTGACGGCGTGCAGGACATTGCCGATACCTTGCACGTTGAGACAGGTCTCTTGCTGGCCCGCGAACGAGGCCTCGGGAAGATCTTCCGCCGTAGCGGAGGATCGCACCGCGACCGGCGTGCCGTCTGGCAAATCCCCATACGCCAGGCCAATCGCCTGTTCCAAAGCTTGCGCAAATGGCGCTTCCAACACCCATCGGCGGATCGCGGCGCCGGTCGTGGCGAGTGCGTCAACATCGTCCACGTCCAGTGCGTCCAAGGCGGCCCGGATGCGCTCATCGAGCCCGCCGCCGGCTAAAAACTCCCGGAAAGCCGCGGCGGTCGTCGCGAAACCGGAGGGAACGCGAACCCCTGTTCCGGCAAGCTTGGCGATCATCTCCCCGAGCGAGGCGTTCTTTCCCCCGACCTCCGCCACATCCGCCATGCTCAACCTCGCAAAATCGACGACGTAAGCTTGCGCCTCCATAATCTCCTCACCGCTTCGATTCTGATACTATGGAATATGTATGCGACGCGCAGTGTTTTTCATTTCCGACAGCACGGGAATCACGGCCGAGACCCTCGGCAATAGCCTCTTAACCCAGTTCGACGGTCTCGACGTCAAGCGTATCACACTCCCCTTCGTCGATAACCAAGAAGCCGCCCGAGCGGCGCTGTCCATGATCGAAACTGCCGCGACGCAAGAGGGAGCGCGTCCGCTGGTATTTGCAACGATGGCCGACCCTGGTTTGCTTGATTTGTTCACCGGCAGCCGGGCCTTGGTATTGGATTTGTTTCGCGGCTTCATCGATTCCCTGGAGACCGAGCTTGGCCGCCCCTCGAGCCACGCCAAGGGCCGGTTCCATGGAATAGCCGATAACAGCACCTATGACGTGCGCATGGACACGCTGAACTTTGCCCTTACCCACGATGACGGCATATCCACGGCGCGTTACCCGCAAGCGGATCTCATCTTGCTCGGCGTCTCGCGTACCGGAAAAACACCCACGTGCATCTATCTTGCGATGCAATTCGGCGTGCGCGCCGCGAACTACCCGCTCACGGAGGAAGACTTAACACGGCAAAGTCTTCCCAAGACCTTGGTTCCGATACGCCCGCGGCTTTATGGCCTGACCATCGATCCGGAACGGCTCCATCGCATTCGCTCCGAGCGCCGCCGGCATAGCGCCTATGCGTCGCTCAACCAATGCCGCAAGGAGATCACCGATGCCGAAGCCCTGTTCCGTAGCGAGCGCATTCGGTCGTTGAATGTGACCTCCATGTCGATAGAGGAGATCGGCTCGCATCTCTTGCAAGAGATGGGCTTGGAGCGGCGTTCATTCTAATGCCGGCTCGGAATACGACGGCGCGGCTGGACATCTCTACAGACCCTGGATGTGCCAGTCAGGGTATGCGAAACCCGTGCCGCGACAAAATCCGGCGAGATTTGCTATCCTAGACTCACCGTGGATGGTTTCAGCACATTTGGCTTTCTCGGTCAATTCCCATGAGGCCCGCGAAAGGCTTTCTCACCATCATGTTCGCCGACATCAGCGGCAGCGCCGAGCTGTATCGCTTGCTCGGGGACACGGAGGCGCGCATAAAAATCGCCGAATACCTGGATCTACTGACGGCAATCGCGGCGCAGTATCAGGGTCGCATGATTAAAACCATCGGCGATGAGATCCTCTGCACCTATCCGAAGCCCGATGCCGCGATGGTCGCGGCCGGCGCGATGCACCGCTGCTTTGAAGACAAGAACGTGCTCCTTAACGAAGGCCTTACATTCGATAGCACGCTGCGCATCGGGATGCACTATGGCCCGGTGATTCGTGACGGCAGCGATATCTTCGGCCGTGCCGTTAACACCGCCGCGCGTATGGTAGCCATGGCCAAGGCGAAACAGACCCTTACCACGCGCCGTACCGTGACGCAGCTCACCCCGCGCAAGCGCTCGCTGACGCGCTTGGTCGATAGGGTATCGATCAAGGGGCTGCGCGAGCCCGTCGATGTCTTCGAGGTGATATGGAAAGAAGACGAAATGACTCATAGTCCGAGCGACATCCCGGCCGAGATCCTTGCCGCGACCGGCCCCGAGTTTTCGCTTTTATTACGCCACCAGGACTGCGAGCTCAAGCTAAACGGCCGGCTTCCGTTTGTGATCATAGGCCGAAGCACCACTTGCGATCTGATCGTCGAGGATAAGATGGTGTCGCGGCAGCACTTGCGCATCGAGTTTCGCCGCGGCAAGTTTTACGCAATCGACTACAGCACGAACGGAACGTTTATCCGGACCAGCGCGGGGGAGGAGTTGTTTATTCGGCGCGAGGAATCGCCCCTTTGTAGCTCGGGTGAACTGAGGCTCGGGCGATCCTTTGGCGAGCCCACCGATCACATGGTCCATTTCGAAACAAGAGGGCAGCTTAGTTTATTTAATTAAGCGCCGGATTTTCGATCACGCGATGATGAGTTTGTTCCTTCTAAGGTACTGAATTCACCGTGCCCACGGAACTCGCTTGGACTTCGAGCGCGTGCTCCCACATCGGGAAAGTGCGTAAGATCAACGAAGACGCCTATCTCGATAAGCCGCATGCCGGTCTATGGGTGGTCGCGGACGGCATGGGGGGGCACGCGGCGGGAGATCAGGCAAGCAAGTCGATCGTCGCCGCCCTCGACGGCGTGTCTCCCGCACCCACGCTCGGAGTTTTTGTGGACTGCGTGTGCGACTGCCTGCAACGGGTCAATCAAGAGCTCATCGCGACGGGTGCCGAGAAACGTCGCATCACGGGCAGCACGGTGGTGGCGCTCCTGGCGCTTGGTCCCGGTTGCGCGATTCTGTGGGCGGGCGATAGCCGCGCGTATTTATTACGCGATGGGGCGCTACGGCAGTTGAGCGCCGACCATTCCCAGATCGAACTGTATGTGAAGCTAGGTCTGATTGCCCGTGATCAGGCCGCGAACCATCCCTTGTCGAATATCGTGACTCGCGCCGTGGGGATCCATGAAGAGTTGCTTCTCGATCGCGGCACGATCGAGGCCCAAGCCGGCGATCGCTTTCTGTTGTGCTCGGATGGCCTTTATCGACACGTGACCCACGAAGAGATCGCCAGCCTGCTGAGCACAGGTTCCGCAAGCAGCGCCGCCCAACGCTTGGTCGATCTCACCTTGGCCCGGGGTGCTCTCGACAACGTAACCGTGGTGCTCATCGATGCATCCGATGCGCGCCGCGCGGAAGACTCGGTGTCTCTTCTGGATGATACACAGCCGGGCCTAGGCGTGATCGTAAGCTCGGGCAAAGCGTCTTGTTAATCAATTTTACTTCGCGGGCGGGGTATGGACCCCGCCCTTGACCAAAGGGGAGAGTTGCACTACTCCCCTTTGGAAACCCCCATGCTAAAGTGCCCGCCGTAAAACGGTGGGGTATTCGGAATCTTAATGCTGGAACGAAACATCGATCCGCGGGAACTGGAAAAATTCGAGTCCTTGGCGGCGCGGTGGTGGGACCCCGATGGCGACCTGCGCACGCTGCATGACATCAACCCCACGCGCCTGCGCTACATCAACGAACGGGCGCCCCTCGCCGGAAAAAAGGTCTTGGATGTGGGCTGCGGCGGCGGCATCCTGTCGGAGGCCATGGCCAGGCTAGGGGCGGAGGTTAACGCCATCGACGCGAGCGAAGCGGCGATTGAAATCGCGACATTGCACGGCCTCAAGAGCCAGGTTGCGGTTGAGTACGCGGCCGCGACACCGGAAGAATTCGCCCGCGCGCACGCCGGGGAATACGATGTCGTCACCTGCTTGGAGCTGCTCGAGCACGTGCCGCAACCGGAGCATGTGATTCAAGCCTGCGCGCGCCTTATCAAACCGCAGGGCCCGGTCTTTTTCTCCACGATCAACCGCACCGCCCGGGCTTATCTCCGAGCGGTGATAGGCGCCGAATATCTAATGGGCCTGCTGCCGAGGGGAACCCACCAATATGCGCGCGACATCCGCCCCTCGGAGCTGGCCCGCTGGGCGAGACGGCATGCGTTAACGCTCGCCGACCTCAAAGGATT
>JBOIDM010000063.1:0-14706 GCA_050740575.1 Gammaproteobacteria bacterium | reverse complement strand
CTATGCCTCAATATTTTTACTGAAACCAAGGGTTGTGGATATGTTGGATATCTTCCCCGATACCCACATATCCACAACCCAACAAAATAATAAGAATCCATAAAAAAGAAAGATACAAGGATGCAATGAACCCCGGATTCCGGTCCGCCTCCATCCACGCTACATTTGTTCAAGCACAAAGCTATGACAGGATGTTCAGGAGTCCGGTTGCCACAGGCGAAGTTTGGCAAAATAATCGCGCAGATACCCGCGGTCGCGAGCCAGCAGGCGGTCGGCATGGAGAAGGGCGTGCGCCCCGATCAGGAAATCGGGTAGCACCCGCCGGGCTCTACCACCGCGGGCGAGGTAGCGGCCGTATAGCTTTCCGGCGAGAATGGCGCTTTCTTTGGACGAGGGCACGAACTTGAGTTGCCAGTCGGCGAGAAACTCGTCAAATTCGCCGGTCCTGAACGCTGGCCGTATTTCCGCCAGGACACATTCATTAATAATTAGCGCGCCCTCGCGCCGGGCGTTTCGCAGAGCTTCCTCCGAAGTGTCCGCATGCTCGGGCGAATCGGTGGCGACATCCAGCAGGACCGAGCTGTCCACCGCGGTGATCACTCGCGCGATCGCTTCAGGTAGCTATCCACGTCCATGCCGCCGGGAAGCCTTGCGCGGCCCCGCCATTTTCGTATGACGTCATCCCCGGTCTGCTTGCGTGCGATCAGCAACCCGTGCTTGTCCTCAAAATCGAGCACCGTTCCGGGCTCGATGCCCAGCTTGTGGCGAAGCGCCTTCGGAATCGTCACCTGCCCTTTTTCGGAAACCACGCTTTTCATACTTTCAATCTATGAATTCCTACATAAGATGTCAAATGTCCCCGCTAAGAATCGAGGCAACCATCGCGGAGCATTGTCCTGTGTCAGAACATCTGCGTTGACCGTAGAACCATCATTGCTTACGATATATTATTAACCGCTTTAGCGTGGCACCCTCAACAGTCACAAAAATACGGTCGGAGCGAAATTCTTGACGTTTGATGCCCCGCCGGTCACTCCGACTCTCATTCGCCTTCGGCAGTGATGGTTTTCTAATACACTGCCCATGAGCGAGCTGGAAGCGACCAACTATTACATCCGCAAGGCGGCGCAGATCATGGAGTTGGGGGCGCGCGTCGAGCGTCTCCTGCTGACGCCCGAGGCCGAGCACACGGTCAGCGTGCCGATCCAGTTGGATAACGGGGAGCTCGGCGTCTTTATCGGCCACCGCGTGCAGCACAACTCGGCGCGCGGTCCGATGAAAGGGGGCCTGCGTTATCATCCGACGGTGGATCTGGACGATGTGCGGGCGCTCGCTTCGCTCATGACCTGGAAGAACGCGGTCGTCAATATTCCGTTCGGCGGCGCCAAGGGGGGCGTAGCCTGCGATCCCCAGCAACTCTCCTCTGCCGAGCTTCAGCGCCTCACCCGCAAATTCATCCAGCGCATCGATGAGGTGATCGGGCCGCAACGCGACATCCCCGCGCCGGATGTGAACACCAATGCCCAGGTGATGGCGTGGATCATGGACGAATACTCGCGCTCTCACGGCTATGCGCCCGCGGTGGTGACCGGCAAGCCGCTCGAATTGCACGGCAGCGCGGGCCGTGAAGCCGCCACCGGCCGCGGCGTTTTCTTCACCGCCGAGGCCTTCTTGCGCGATAGCGGACGCTCCATGCAAGGCGCGCGCGTGGCGATCCAGGGTTTCGGCAACGTCGGATCTTTCACCGCGCACTTCTTCCACGCGGCAGGCGCTAAGGTCGTGGCGCTCAGCGATATCAGCGGTGCCGTGGCCAATCGGGCGGGCTTGGACATTCCGGCGTTGATGGAATTTGCCCGTGCACGCCGCCCGTTGGCCGAATACGACGCCGACCACGTGGTCCATATCGCGCCCGACGAGGTCCTGACCCAGGAAGTCGAAGTCCTGATTCCGGCGGCGCTCGGCGGCGTGTTCACTGCCGGCAATGCGCGCGAGATCCGCGCGGAGGTCATCGTGGAAGCGGCCAATGGGCCGACCGACCCGCAAGCCGATGAGATTTTTGCGCAGCGAGGGATCACGGTGCTGCCCGATATCCTGGCCAATGCCGGCGGCGTCACCGTCTCGTATTTCGAGTGGGCGCAGAACCTCCAGTCCTTTCGCTGGAGCGAAGAGGAGATCGACCAGCGCTTGCGCCAGATCATGAGCCAGAGCTATGCGACGATACGGGGCCTCGCCCGGCAGCGCGATCTCAGCTGGCGCACGGCGGCTTTCATCGTGGCGCTCGGGCGCGTCGCCAAGGCAACCGTACTGAGAAGCGTATAACCAGCGCTCTTTCGTTCCAATCATTCACAGGCGAACAGGGGAGGCGGCACGATGAATCTTGGTATAGATCCGGCGCAGGAGGCTGTATTCCTGGCGGCCGGGCTGGAACGCATCCACCTGTCCGCCGGA
Source organism: Gammaproteobacteria bacterium (assembly GCA_050740575.1). Classification (GTDB taxonomy): domain Bacteria; phylum Pseudomonadota; class Gammaproteobacteria; order JACCXJ01; family JACCXJ01; genus USCg-Taylor. The sequence goes on along the minus strand of JBOIDM010000063.1, from coordinate 12,258 downwards.
CAGGTCCTTTTCCGGCAGGGTGATCGCGGCGATGCGATGTATATGCTGGCCGCCGGGCAAATGAACATCCAGGTGCAGGTGCCGGACGGCGAGGAGCGCATGCTATGCACGCTGGAGCCGAATGCCATCATGGGCGAAGTGAGCCTGTTGCTGGATGAACCGCGTATCGCCACCCTGGTGGCTCGCACCGAGGCCGAGCTGTGGCGAGTGTCGCGCGAGGACTTTAATGCGGCCATCGCCCGGGGTGATCCCTGGGCCAGCGGGTTCCTCCTGACCGTGGCGCGGAACTTGGCCTGGCGATTGACGGCCACCAACGAAGACCTCGTCTTGCTGATCGATAAGATGTTCCAAAAGTCGCAGCCGGGCCTGGTGGCCGAAATCTTGGCCCGGCGCTTGACGGCCACCAACAAAGATCTCGTCTTGCTCATCGCGAAGATGCTGCAAAAAACACAGCCGGGCCTGGTGGCCGAAATCGAGCAGTTGTGCGATCGCCTGTTGAGACAATGGTCGTTCTGAGAGCTTGTGAATAAATCTACCCACAGCCGGCGCGGAGCCCTCTGCTAGAACAAACTGCTGAGATCAATCCTACAATCGGGCAATTGAAGGGGCGCCATCACCCCAGGGCGATCGACGGTTTGAACCTGTTTATAGCCTCCCTCCGCGGGCTCGCGAAACACCTGCAAACAACGGTTCTCCAAGTCTACGATCCATACTTCGAGAATAGCGTGCCGGGCATACAGTGGGAGCTTGACCTCCCGGTCGTAACGCAAGCTGGTGTCGGCGACTTCTACGATTAACAATACGTCGCCGGGACGCGGGTGTGCATGGCGAAAGAAGTCGTCACGGTAACGGAGCAAGGCGATATCGGGTTCCGGTTCGGAAAAGCTACTTAACCATACGGGGTCCTGGGCGGAGACAATCGCCTGCTCGCCGATCACCCGATCAAATAGCCGCACCAATCGCCTGACGACGGCGGCATGTTCGCTCCCAATCGGCGCCATATCGATGATCTCCCCTTCGATTAATTCCACGCGGTCCGCTTCCGAGACGATACCCGCTGTACCAATGCGGTGGTAATCGGCTACCGTGAGGCGGTGGCGCTGATAGATGACGGGTTCCGGGGTTGACATAACGCTTTACCTCCTACAACGTTAATGCATTCTAGAATAGCGCTAGCTCACGAGCCTTGCCAATAAATCTTTTATCGCGGAGGCGCTGCCCGGCGCGGCACAGTAATGACTGATCGCCGCGCTGCCCTGACCGCGCTGACCGCTAGCACCATCGCGTTTGGGATCTGCTTCGCGGCCTGGGTGATTAACGCCGTGCTCGTGACCCATCTCGTGAGCGCGGGGATTTTCCGCTTCAGCGACACCGAGATCGGCTGGCTGCTGGCCGCGCCCATCCTCACGGGCGCCCTGAGCCGCATGCCCCTGGGTATGCTCGCGGATCGTTACGGAGGCCGCGGCGTTTTCGCGCTCTTGATGGCTGGCGTTTCCGCGCCCCTTTACTGCCTCTCGCTCGCGGACTCGTTCGCCGGGTTTTTTCTGCTGAGCCTCGCATTCGGATTCGCGGGCGGCAGCTTCGCGGCCGGTTTCGCGTATGTATCGGCGTGGTTTCCAAAGCGCGCGCAGGGAACCGCGCTCGGGATCTTCGGCATCGGGAGCGCCGGCGCCGCCGCGACAACGGTTCTCGCCCCGCAACTCCTGCAGTGGCTCACCGGCCACGGATCGGATCTCGATGCTTGGCGTCTGCTCCCTCGCTTCTATGCGGGTCTATTGCTCTTGTCGGCGGCATTCTTTTATCTCGCCGCCCCGCCGCGTGTCCTCCCGAATGCTGGCGCGCGCTCATTCCCGGAGCTACTCGCGCCCCTTCGGGATATCGTGGTCTGGCGGCTTGGATTCTATTTCTTTTTGGTTGCGGGGTCCTTCGTCGCGCTCGCCCAGTGGCTCGTGCCCTATGCGGTCAATGTTTACGAGCTATCTCTCGCACAAGCCGGCCTGATCGCGGCGGCGTTCAGCCTGCCCTCGGGGATCATTTCCGTCGCGGGCGGCTGGCTGTCGGACCGCTGCGGCGCCCGGACGGTCATGAACTGGGTGTTCTGGACCTGCGCAGTGGTCTGCCTGCTCCTCGCGATACCCAAGATGGACAGCCTCTTGCCCGGCCCCGGCGTCACCGCGATGGAAGCCGGGACGGTTAGCTCGGTCTCACCGGACCGCATCGTGATCGGCGAGAAAACCTATAGGCTCGTTCCCCCGCCCGCGCGGAGTCTCGCCGATAGCGCCGACGGCAGCGTGTTGTTCGTGCAAAAGAGCAGCTGGCAGGAGCCGGTCGTCCAGATTGGCGCATCGGTGCAGAAAAATACACTCTTGGCGCGCGGCGTGACCAATCTCTACTACCCGGCGAACCTCTGGATCTTTACGCTGCTGGTGTGCATTTTCGGTCTCGCGACGGGTGTCGGCGAGGGCAGCGATTACCGCATGATCCCGGAACAATTTCCCAACGCCGTCGGGACGGTCGGCGGCATGGTGGGACTGATCGGCGCCCTGGGCGGCTTCGTCCTACCCATGGCGTTTGCCTATCTGCTCGATTGGACGGGTGTGTGGGCGAGCTGTTGGTTGGTGCTCGCCGTGATTTCGGCCATCTGCTTGATCTGGATGCATGGCATCTTTCGCCGGGCCATGCGCGCCGAGGCCCCCGATCTCCTGACGCTGCTCGAACGCAGGCCGCTGGTGGGCGGCGTGGCGCCCGCCGGCCAGCATAGAAGCTACCATCCCCGGTTGACCACTAGGCTGCATCACAGCGTTCCGCTGTTCCGTGATCTCAACGACGAAGCATTTGAGAGGCTCGCCGAGATCGGGGAGGAACGGGCCGTGCCCGCTCGGACAGAACTATTCCGCGAGGGAGATCCGGGGGACGCTCTATACTGTATCTTGGAGGGGAAGGTTTCCTTGCGCGTAAAGGACGGGACTAAGCACGCCGCCGAGATCGGCGTCCGGCAGGAAGGCGACGCCGTCGGAGAGCTTGCGCTTATCGATGGCGGGCCGCGATTGGCCACGGCCACGACCACCGAAGCGTGCCAATTGTTCGTGATCGAGCGCCGTGCCTTCCTGGATCTTCTGGGGAAGTCGCCCAATCTGCTGGCGAACCTGTTGGTCGTCCTGACCACGAAGATCCGGCATGGGACGACGCTCGGCTCGGGGTAGGTACGGAACTGTAGAGGAGACTATACGCATATCCACGGTGGTGGCGGTGCGGCTGGCCCGTCATTCATCCTTGCCATGCGGTCTCGGAAGACCCGCTGAGTCCCTGTCCCATTCAGTCAGCTTCTCGGACGTGTACGCATATCCCCGTTCCGCGATCTCCTTGACGCGATTAAAATCGAGCAACCCGAACTCCTGCACGGGAAATTGCAGGTAGAAGTCGGCCAAGTTCCGCATGGTCTCCTTCGCTTCATCGCTCTTGATCAACCACGATGCCATCAATGTTTTCGTCAGGCTCGGCAGGGCGAGAGAGCGCGCGGCCGGGGTGAGCTTGCGCGTCAACACCTGCCAGCCCGAAAAGCTTCCCTCGATTCGGGTTTCCGTTTCCAGTCCCACCGGAGCGCCGACGTCGAAAGCGATGAGGGGACCGATATCGGCCTGGCTGCGCATCACATCGACGGGCATGTTGTTGAATACCGCCCCGTCGACCAGGAAACTGTTCCCTTCGATGACCGGCGGAAAAAGGCCGGGGACTGACATGCTTGCGCGCACATATTTCCACAGCAAGCCCTGATCGTGGACCCCCTGCCGAGAGGAATTCAGATCGGTGCTTACGCAAAAGAAATTGATCCATAGATCCTCGATCTTCTGCTCGCCAAACCCCTTCTTTAGCTGCCGGGTGATGGTCTTGCCCGCAGTCAAGGCAACGGCCGGAAACGTGTAATCCATGCGGTAGTTGAACGCGCACGCCTGCTCGATCATCGTCCGATAATCCCAGCGCAACGCCGTCATGCCGGCCACGATGGAACCCATGCTACTGCCGCCCACCTTGTCGATCGGGATCCCGGCTTCCCCAAGCGCGCGGATAGCGCCGATGTGAGCGAACCCGCGCGCGCCGCCGCCGCTCAACACCAGGCCCACGCCCTTGCCGCTCAAAAGCCGCCCCACGCGCGCCATATCGTGCGGGTCGGAAGGGCAGACATGGTAGTGATAACGCACCGGTCTTTCGCGTAGCCAGGTCTCGGTCCGCCCATAGGCGAGATCCTTCTCCCGGTGCAACAGTACCAGGCTCTGGGGTAAGGGGCGGTAGCGCGGATCGGTCAAAAGCGTCTCTTCGATCTCGCCCTTGCCCGGCGAAGAGGCCGCATCGCCCACGAGCACCACGCGGTCCGCCTGACGCAGGCAGCGCCGGGTCCATTCCGAGAGCCCCGCATCGGTTTGATACAGGATATGACGAAACGCCGACTCCTGATGGTTTAGCCAGCGGGTGATGCTGAGATTATCCGGATCATCGAGCGGCGTTTGAGCGATGTCCTTCGAGCTTAGATACTCACCCAGCAAATCGCTGTTCAAGAGCAAGGTGGGCCCGTGTCCCGACAGAGCTGCGGCCAGCCGGCGGCTGAAGTCCGTGAGTGGGCCGCTATCGCCGGCCGGGATCAGCGCGATAGTGACCACGCTGTTCTTATCCCGCGATTTCCCCAAGGTTTGCGTCCAAAGGCGGTTGATCACATTGCCCGCAAAGTGCCTGACCAGCTCCTCGGGATGCCTGCGGAGCAAGCGCTTGAAGGACTCCACCGACAGCTTGGCCACCAGGGTATCGCGAATCGCATACACGGACGCCGTTCGTTTGCCTCCCGTCAGGATCCCTATCTCGCCGACCGTCTGGCCACGCCCGAGCTCGGTGGCGACACGCGGCTCGCCGCCCGCATATTGGTGGGTCACGCGCAAGCGGCCGCTCACGACGACATAACTGCCGTCGCAATCGTCTCCCTCGCGCATGAGGCAGGCGCCACTCGGACAAAGCTTCAATTCCATCTCCGCTTCCAGATCCTGGAGCACGGCTTGGCTCATGCTTTTGAACTGATCGCCGAAGAACAGCAAGCTTTGCAGTTCTGCCCGTTGCAAGCGCTCGACGATGATCCGCGCCAGCCGGGCCGCGACTTGCGGCGCCGTCCGGCGCGCGTGCTCGACGGCGTCCCTGCCGAGTCTGGCGGCGATCGAGTCGCACTCGGCACGAACCGACGCGCTGCGCCGCTCGCCCGTCACGAGTGCGATCTCGCCGACACAGGCGCCCGGGCCGACACGATTGAGGTGGACCTCCTCGCCCCGGTCGTTTTTGCGGGTGACTAGGAATTGACCTTCGAGGATCACGTAAAGGCTGTCGCCGGGATCATCCTGCCGAATGAGAAACTGACCCTGGGACAAGGAGATGAGCTTCATCTCTCCGGCGAAGAGTTCCAGTTCCGATGGCGATAGGTCGGAAAACAGATCCATGCCCGCCAAAACGGGCAGCCACTCGAGAACCGTTTGCTTCACTCCAACCGCTTAAACCGCTTCCACACCGCTATACCCTCCTCTTCCAAGCACCCTGATGCCAGGGATCTCACCGCCACAGCGCCGTTGGTCGCGAATATTTTACACCGGGCCGCATGCGAAACACCGCGTTTTCACGCGAATGAGCGGGATCGGGCGCGTAGAAGACGAATGAATACGAATTGATGCATTCGGCCAAGGAGGTTCAAACGACGGCTCAGGCTATCTGGAACCGGTCCTGCAAAGCGGTATATTCTGAATACCCCGCCGTTCACGGCGGGCACTTTAGCATTGGGGTATTCAAAGGGGAATCGTGCAACTCTGCTTTTGGTCAAGGGCGGGATTCATTGGCAGGCGGAAATCGCTGGGGAGTTGCCGGCGGGAAGCGGGGCGTGTGTCTCACCTGCCACGGCCTCGGTTTCTCCATTGATTCCCTGGCGGAACCCACGCTGATCGACAATAATCTTAAGGGCACGCCCGAACGGCACGTGGAAAGCCTGGACTGGGCGGAACGGCGCTTCAAGCTGGGACTCAAGCGGGAAAAAGGCAAAAGGGCGAGAGCCAAAACGGCAAGCTGCGACCCCAAAGTCGCGGAACTGCCCGATTGAAACGAGGGAGGGAGGCTATGAAATCCAAAAAACTTGCGGCTTATGCCGCCGCACTGGCGGCGGCATCCTTGCTTGCCCTCTCGGCACGGGGCGGCGAGGAGGAGACTGCGAGTATTACGCTAAAACAGATGGCCGATGCGCTGCACACCGTGATGGAAGCCGACCGCACGGTCTACGCCAAGGAGATCGTGAACCGCCTGCAATATGAAGAAAACGTCATCAAGGCGAGCGAGCACTGGAAAGACGATAAAGCCCTCCCATTGCCCGCCCAGTTCCTGCGTTTGGGCGCCGAGTTGGTGGCGGAGAAGACCGAGAGCTTCAGCTACGCGCTGCTCTCGCTCTGGCCGGTGAACAAACAAAATGCGCCCGTCACTAAAAGCGAGAAGACCGGGCTCCAGCATGTCGTGGACCATCCCGACGAAAACTATTACGGCTCCGAGGAGTTCGGCGGCACGCGGTACTTTACCGCCGTCTACCCGGACAAGGCCGTCGCCGAGGCGTGCGTCGAATGCCACAACCATCACAAGGACAGTCCGCGCAGGGATTTTAAGCTGAACGATGTCATGGGCGGCATCGTGATCCGGATCCCACAAAAGGGGGGTTGAAGCCACCGAGAGCAGCTGGACGGCGGGCTTCCCTCGCGCTGATCTGGTTCCCCGAGTCTCTCATATGGAGTGTCATGTACAAGGCCTGGGAAGCCGGATCACCCGGATCGCTTTCGCGGGCCGCATGGTGGTATTTAATCCACAACCGATTGTGTACAACGCGCTCAAGCTAACCGGCACCGATCTGCTCATCCCCGTTCACTTCGAACTGCAAGCCGCTCTGGGTGCTTTGATGCGTGAGAGGCCCGCCAGCCTTAACGCGATGCCGTAGGTAATTACCTTGGAGATGGACTGGATGGTAAACGCCTGTTGCGTGTCGCCCACTTGATAGACATGCCCATCGACAGTGACGATCGCGATGCCGAACCACTCCGGATCCGCCTTCAAGAATTCCGGAATGTAATCGGCCACTTCGCCCTGCGTTATGGACGCATGTTCATTGTGTAAAGTTTCTAGATAATCCAAAAACAAGTCGGTAGGCATGATGGTGTGTACGTTCGTGAACGTGAACGTTCTACTTTATCTTCTGTGGATCGTGTGCTTGTCAAGCCCGCGATCGCTGAGCGGCGCCCATGTCTCCCCACGAACGCAATCGATATCTCGCTAGGCACGGGTTTTGCCCTATTACAATGCGGACACCCACTCGCGCAATCTAGGGCAACTTCGGCAGCCGTAACCAAGCCATGACCTGACAGCTAGCGCACAAAACCTGTAAAATTATGACCTCGACATTGCAAAAATTACCGATGCAGCGGAACAGCACAGTACGGCGGATCGCCGGATCCACGAACTCGCCGGCGAAGCTCAAGAGGCGTTTTTGTTTGCTCTGGAACCGTTGTTTAACCCCGGGCGCGGGGAGCAGTTCCATGGGTTCCATACGGGTCTGGGCGGATCTGAGTGGCCATTACGCCGAGCCACACCGGCATTACCATACCTTAACCCACATTTTTCATTGCCTGCGGCAATTCGACGCGGCCAAATCGCTTCTCGAAGCGCCCGATGCCGTGGAAATGGCGGTCTGGTTCCACGATGTGGTCCATCATCCGGAAGCTCCCGACAACGAGCAACGGAGCGTGGAACTCTTTGAACACGCTGCGAACAGCCATTTCCAGCAGGATCTCGTGGGCAAGGTCGGTGAGCTTATCCTCGCCACCACGCACCAGCAAGCGCCGCATAACCACGATGAGGAGGTCCTATGCGACATCGACTTCGCCAGCTTCGGCTCTCCCTGGAACGAATTTCTAGCTGACAGCCAAGCCTTAAGAATCGAGCAAGCCGACACTCCGGACGAACGGTTTTACTCCGGTAAATTAAAGTTTCTTAAAGCCATCCTTGAACGCCGCACGATCTTTTTTACGGATTTCTTCCGCGCCCGCTACGAAACTTCGGCAAGAAATAACATCCAGCGTTACATCGCCAGCCTGGAAGCCGCAGCATAGCTCTGAGAGGGTGTGAATGACGTACACCGCTTGGCCCGTGGCTTTACCGGCTTGCGGCCACCTCCAGCGGCGTTCTCGCCAAAAACTCCGCGCAGTCCTCGGCGCAGAGAGGTTGGCTGAAAAGATAACCCTGCGCTTCCTCGCAACGCTGCTCGCGCAGAAACCGGCATTGCGCGAGGGTCTCCACCCCTTCCGCCACGACGCCGATCTGGAGTTGCTTGGCCATCGCCAGGATCGTTTGCACGATCGCCACATCGTCGGCGTCCGCGGGAATCTCACGCACGAAGGATCGGTCGATCTTGATGCGATCGAGCGGCAGGCGCTTGAGGTAGGAAAGGCTAGAATACCCGGTGCCGAAGTCATCTACGGTGATCTGAACGTCCATGCCATGCAACGCACGCAGGACCTCGATGGCATGCTCGGGATCGGCCATCAGCATCGATTCGGTGATCTCGAGATCGAGCTTGGACGCCGCGAGCCCGGAATCTCGCAACGCGGTCCCAACCAGCGCCGGGAGGTCGAACTGCCGAAGCAGCTGGCGCACCGAGAGATTCACGGCCATGCGCACCGGCGGTAAGCCGGCGGCCTGCCATGTGCTCGCCTGGCTGCAGGCGGTGCGCAGCACCCACTCGCCGATCTCGGCGATGCACCCGGTCTCCTCGGCGATCGGGATGAACTCATCCGGGGACACCATCCCTCGCACGGGATGTTGCCAGCGCAGCAGTGCCTCGACCCCAACGGTCGCGTTGCTGCGGAGATTTATCTGGGGCTGGTAGTGCAGCGACAATTCTCCGCGCTCGAGCGCGCGTCGCAGATGGTTCTCCAGCAGTAGCCGCTTGTGGGATTGGGCGTTCATGAGGGCATCGAAGAACTGGTATTGATTCCGCCCCCGGCCTTTCGCCTGATAGAGCGCGGTATCGGCATGTTTGAGCAAGGTCTCCGCGTCGGCCCCATCCTTCGGGAACAGACTCACCCCGAGGCTCGTGGTCGTATTCAATTCCTGTCCCAACACCGTAGACGGCGCGGACACGGCGCGCAGCGCCTTAGCCGCTACCTGGGCGGCATCGCGCGCAGCGAGAATGTGGGGCAGGAGGATAACGAATTCATCGCCCCCGAGGCGCGCGACCGTATCACCCTCGCGCAGCACCGTACGCAGGCGGGAGGCCACCTGGCGCAGCAACTCATCCCCGGCCGGGTGGCCCAGGGTATCGTTGATGGTCTTGAAACGGTCGAGATCGATGTAGAGCACCGCGATCTGGACGCCATCGCGCTCCGCCTGTGCGAGCGCCTGCCCCAGCCGATCGAGCAGTAATACCCGATTCGGTAATCCCGTCAAGGCATCGTGGTAGGCAAGATGATGGATTTGCAGCTCCCGTGAGCGCGCCTCTTCCTCGGCCCGCTTGCGTTCGGTGATGTCGAGACAGCCACCGATGAAGCCGGCCAGCTCACCGTCGGGGTGAAAGCGCGGTCCGGCGCTATCGAGAAACCACCGGTAGGTCCCATCGCGGCGCCTGATCCGGTACTCCAGCGAGAAGGGAACACGCGCCTGGAGCGCCTGCCCATAGCTTCGCAGACAGCCCGCGGTATCGTCGGGATGCACTTGTTGAGTCCAACCGTAGCCAATCTCCTGCTCGAGCGTGCGGCCGGTGAAGCCCAGCCAGGTCTTGTTGAACCACGTGCAGCGTCCCGCGGGATCCGCGACCCAAATCAAGACCGGGAGGTTATCGGCCAGCGTGCGAAAACGCGCCTCGCTTTCGCGCAGCACCGCGTCCGTCCGGCGGCGTTCGTCTTGCGCGATGGTCAGCTCGATGAGGTTCGCGATCGCGATACCAAGCAACTGATCCTCGGGCATCCAGGGGGTGGGTGGACCGACTTGCTCGTTACAGAGCACGCCTTCCAGACGACCGTGCAAATGCACGGGGATGTCCATCATCGCGGTGATGTTGAGCGGGGTCAGGTAGGTGGCCGAGAACTCGCATGTGCGCGGATCCCCCTGGGCGTCGTCCGCGACGATGGCCTCGCTCTGCGCGAGCGCCTCAAAATATCCTGGATAGAGCGCGCTCAGGAGCACAGCGCCGGCGCTGTGCCGGTCCGGGCCCCGCTCGTAGAGATTGACACAGCGGACAGCCGTGCGATCCTCGCTGTAGCGCCAGAAACTGACGCGCTCGACGCCGAGCGCGTTTGCCGCCGTCTTGGTCAAGAGTCGAAACGCGTGCTCCGAGTCTTCGCTCTGGAAGACTTGGCCCTCGGTGAGCCCCGCCAGCGCGGCCTGCTGTTGCAGCAAGCGTTCGTTGCGCCTGCTAACGGCGACGGCTTCGTTATGTTCCGGACCCTTGCCTCGATCGAACAGGCGGGCGCAGAGACGCCGGAGCTTACTCAGGAACCATACCGCTTTGCGATGGCTATTCTGCAATCCGCGCGCCCTCCTCCGCACGTGCCCAAGCTCTCCGTTCAACCTTGAAGTATTATAGCGTCTGAGCCAATGGGAAGCTTGTCGAATCCGCGGTTATTCCGGCGCTGCCCGGCCTACACCATCGAATGACATCCACCCTCTCGACGATCGAACACGCGTCCTCGATGCCCAATACGGCGACGTCCGCGCTTGTAGCCCGCGCGTTGAGCTGCCGCCGCGGGGATCGCTTGCTGTTCAGGGGCCTCTCATTTACTCTTGCCGAGGGGGAAATCCTGCAGATCACGGGCGCGAACGGCGCCGGTAAGACCACGCTATTGCGGATGATCGCCGGTCTAACGCAGCCGGAATCCGGGACGCTCCATTGGCGCGGCCAGCCTCTGGAAAGGATCCGTTCCACTTATCTCCGAGATCTCATCTACGTTGGGCATGCCGATGGCGTGAAGGGCGGATTGAGCATCGCGGAAAACCTCACACTCGCGTCGGCCCTGCACGGGGGCGGAATTTCCATCGGCGCGGCCTTGCGGCGTTTGGGTCTTAGCGAATTCGCGGACACGCTGAGCCACCGGCTGTCTGCTGGCCAGCGCCGGCGCCTGGCTCTGGCGCGCTTGCTGGTCAACCAGTCCTGCTTGTGGCTCCTGGACGAACCCTTTACCGCCCTGGACAAAACTGCTATAAAAACGGTGGCCTCGATGCTGGAAGAGCACGCCGCGCGCGGCGGGTTGGTTATCTTCACGAGCCATCACTCCACCGATACCGCAATCAGCCGCGCTTTGCACCTAGAGGATCACCGAGAATGGAACGGGGATTAGTCTACGCTTGCGCCTGGATCGTCAAGCGCGATCTGCTCTTGTTCTGGCGACGCCGCGCCGAGGCCGCCAATACGGTGCTGTTCTTTTTCGTGATCGCGGTCATCTTTCCGCTCGGCCTGGGGCCGGAACCACAAGTGCTCCAATCCGTGGGTCCCGGCGTTATCTGGATCGCGGCCTTGCTCGCGACGCTCCTGTCCCTCGAAGCCGTGTTTCGCACCGACCTCGAAGATGGGAGTCTAGAACAGCTGTTGCTGAGCCCGCATCCGCTGACGCTCCTGGTGATGGCCAAGATACTTTCGCATTGGCTGACGGCAGGCTTGCCTTTACTGCTGCTGGCGCCGATCCTGGGACTGCAATTCGGGATCGCTTGGTACACGCTCGGCGTGTTGTTGCTGACCTTGCTACTCGGCACGCCCGCCCTTAGCTTTATGGGCGCGATTGGGGTGGCGCTGACGGCGGGTTTGCGCGCGGCTGGGATCCTGGCGACGCTGCTACTCTTACCCCATTAGGTGCCAATTTTGATTTTCGCGACCGGTGCGACGGCCGCCGCGAACCGCGGCTTAGCCTGGGGGCCGCAACTTTATATGCTGGGCGCCTTGCTGATGCTCGCCATCACCTTAGCGCCGCTGGCCGCGGCCGCCGCGCTGCGGATCCGCAATAGCTGAAATATGCATCAATTACTCGCTCCGAAAAACTTCTACCTCTGGTGCGGCCGTTGGCTGCGGCCCGTGGCCTGGGCCACCGGCTTATGTACACTCACGGGCCTCTATTGGGGCCTCGTCGTCGCGCCGCCCGATTATCAGCAAGGCGACAGCTACCGGATCATGTTCGTGCATGTCCCGAGCGCGTGGATGTCGCTGTTCGTTTATGC
>JBOIDM010000062.1:0-4505 GCA_050740575.1 Gammaproteobacteria bacterium | reverse complement strand
CCGCCGTGCTCTGCTCGGCAAGGCGCCGCGCGCCCGGGCGGTGCTCGATCTGGCAACGGAGAAAGCCGCATGGGGTCAGCCCTTGCCGGAGGGCCGCGGGCGCGGGGTATCCGTACAGCACTCCTTTGGCAGCTATCTGGCACAGATCGCTGAAGTCGCGGTCTCCAAGGAGGGCGAAGTACGGATCCAGCGCGTGGTCTGCGCGGTCGACTGCGGGATGATCGTCAATCCGGACACGGTAAAAGCGCAGATGGAAGGCGGAATCATCTTCGGGATCACGGCTGCCCTCTACGGCGAGATCACGATCAAGGACGGCCGTGTCGAGCAAAATAACTTCCACGACTACCGCACGCTGCGCATCAACGAGGCACCGGTGGTGGAGGTATATTTGGTGAAGAGCACCGAGTCACCCGGGGGCATCGGCGAGCCGGGTACGTCAGCCATCGCACCGGCGGTGACCAACGCGATCTTCGCGGCGACCGGCAAGCGGGTCCGGAAACTCCCGGTGAAGCCGAACGAGCTGGGCTCTGCGTAATAAACTCGGGAGTTTTCAAACACCGGTCCAGCAACGTCGAGACAGATTCAGAAAGGAGATTTTCTAAATGCCTTACATCACTAAGACTCACACCGTTTCTGGTCTTAATACTAACTCCTATTCCGGGCAAGCAAAATGAGCGACTACGACGTTGTAATCATCGGTGGCGGACCGGGAGGCTATAACGCTGCCATCCGCGCCGGCCAGCTGGGATTGAAGGTCGCCTGTATAGAAGGCGCTAGCGCGCTCGGCGGGACATGTCTCAATGTGGGTTGCATACCGTCCAAGGCGCTTCTCCACGCTTCGGAACTGTATGCAGCAGCAAGCGGTCCCGAGTTCACCCGCTTGGGAATCGAGGCCACTCCGACGCTCAACCTTGCTCAGATGATGAAGCAGAAGGATGACAGCGTCGCCGCATTGACCAAGGGTATTGAGTTTCTCTTTCGTAAAAACAAGGCAGAGTGGATCCAGGGTTGGGGACGGCTGGCCGGCCACGGTCGCGTCATAGTGTCCGCTCATGATGGCGGTCAGTCCGAGGTTAAGGCGGCCAATATCGTGATCGCAACCGGCTCGACACCGGCATCGCTTCCGGGGATCGAGATCGACAACAAGCGCATTCTCGATTCCACGGGAGCACTCTCGCTACCGGAAGTTCCCAAGCATCTTGTGGTCATCGGCGCCGGCGTGATCGGGGTCGAGCTGGGATCGGTATGGCGTCGATTGGGTAGCGAGGTTACGGTCGTGGAATATCTGGACCGCATCTGCCCCGGTGTGGATGAGGAAGCCGCGAAAGCCCTGCAGCGCGCACTCACCAAGCAGGGCATCAAATTCCGGTTGGAATCGAGGGTCGTGCGCGCCGACCTGAGCGACGAAGGCGTGCGGCTGACGGTGGAACCCGTCGCCGGTGGCGCCGCGACGCCGCTTTCGGCCGATTACGTCCTCGTTGCGATCGGACGGCGTCCGTACACCGAGGGCCTGGGCTTGGAGCACGCGGGGATCGCTCCGGATGCTCGCGGCCTCCTGGCCAATAGTCATCATCGCACCGAAGTGGAGGGCCTGTGGGTGATCGGGGACGTCACATCGGGACCCATGCTGGCCCACAAGGCGGAAGACGAAGCGATAGCCTGCATCGAGTTGATTGCCGGACAAGCGGGCGAGGTCAACTATGACGTCATCCCCAACGTCATTTACACCAGGCCGGAGCTCGCCACCGTCGGCAAGAGCGAGGAGGAGCTCAAGCAGGAAGGCATAGCCTACAAGGTCGGAAAGTTTCCATTCGGCGGAAATAGCCGCGCGAAGATCAACCATGAGACCGAGGGTTTTGTGAAGGTGCTGGCCGACCAGCAAAGCGACAGGATACTCGGTGTCCACATGCTGGGACCCAGCGTGAGCGAGCTGATCGCCGAGTACTGCCTGGCCATGCAGTTCTCAGCCGCATCAGAGGATGTGGCACGTACCTGTCATCCCCATCCTACGCGGTCGGAGGCGTCTCGCCAGGCAGCGATGGGTGTCGATGGTTGGGCGATGCAGGCCTGAGCGAGGGTATCGCAGAGGTACTGCCTGGAGAAAACTTAGTGCGATCGGATCACCCGTCACCGTCTTGCGAAGGACTTCACGCCTGTTTCAGGCTCGCGATATCGATGACGAAACGGTAGCGCACGTCGCCCGTCAACATGCGCTCGTAAGCCTCGTTGATCTGCTGGATCGGGATCACCTCGACGTCGGATGCCACCCCGTGTTCGGCGCAGAAATCGAGCATTTCCTGGATCTCGCGGATACCGCCAATGAGCGATCCGGCCAGGCGCCGACGCCGCATGATCAGCGGGGCGGCGGCAAGCAACGCGGGATTGGGCATCCCGACCAGCACCATCGTGCCGTCACGCCGTAGCAAGTTGAGGTATGCGTTGTAGTCATGCTGCGCGGATACGGTGTCAAGAATAAAATCGAACCGTCCGGCATTCTCCTTGAACACGTCCGTCTCGCGGGTGGCCAAGAAATCCTGCGCGCCGAGGCGCAGCGCATCCTCGCGTTTGGCGGGTGAATGGCTGAGCACAGTGACTCGCGCACCCATCGCGTCGGCCAGCTTCACCGCCATGTGGCCGAGACCGCCAAGCCCGACCACGGCGACCTGGTCTGCGGCCTGGACACCGAAGTGGCGAAGCGGCGAATAGGTGGTAATGCCCGCGCATAACAGCGGTGCCGCACGCTCGAGCGGAATTCCCTGAGGGATTCGCAGTACATAGGCCTCGTCCACCGTGATGCGCGTCGAATAGCCGCCGTAGGTGGGCGTCTTTCCGTCGCGCTCATAGCCGTTGTAGGTCAGGCTCATCCCCTGCGCGCAGTACTGCTCTTCACCGCTTTGGCAGGCTTCACATTCCCGGCAGGAATCGACGAAGCAGCCTACCCCGACCGTGTCGCCGAGCTTCCATTTCTCGACCGCCTCGCCTACTTTCACCACCGTGCCGACGATCTCGTGGCCCGGCACCATCGGAAAGGTCGAGCCGCCCCACTCGTCGCGGGCCTGATGGAGGTCGGAGTGACAGACGCCGCAATAGAGAATGTCGATCAGCACCTCGTGCGGACCGGCCTCGCGGCGCTCGATGGAGAACGGTCCTAGCGGCGTCGTCGCCGACGCCGCGGCATATGCGGGAGTCTTGAGCATGGTCGAAACCTCCTAGGGTAGGGGATGCGGTCGGCGTTGACGCCCCTCGGCCTTCTGCTGCGCGCTGGCGTAGGTGATGGCGACCACCGTCTAGTACAAGCCGCCGCGCCGATTCCGCGCGGCCCACCCGTAATGAATGCAACCTTGCCTGCGAGATTCTTGGTCAATGCCCTGCTTCCCCGGCGTATCTGCGTTTTTATGTATCGGTCGGTATATAATATGCACATGGACAAAGGCTGTCAAGGACTTTAGTATCAATCAGTATGAAAGTGAAAAAAGCGTCAGCACCGATAGGACGTCCCCGAGCCTTCGATGTCGATGAGGCCATGGACCGGGCGCTGCAGGTCTTCTGGCGCAAAGGCTACGAGGGTACATCGCTGCCGGATCTGACCGAAGCCATGGGCATCAACCGCCCGAGCCTCTATGCCGCCTTCGGCAACAAGGAAACCTTATTCCGCAAGGCGATCGATCGCTATGCCGAGGGGCCGGCGGCTTATATTCGCAAGGCTCTTGAAGCGCCGACGGCCCGCGCCGTCGCCGAACGGCTGCTGCGCGGGGCCGTCGACTTGCTGACCGATCCGGACTATCCGCGAGGATGTCTCCTGGTGCAGGGTGCGCTTTCATGCGGAGAGGCGGCGGAGCCCATCCGGAAGGAACTGGTCTCGCGCCGCAAGGCGGCCGAGGCGGCGATGCGCCAGCGCTTCGAGCGCGCGAAATCGGATGGTGATCTACCGACCGACGCCAATGCCACCGATCTCGCCCGCTTCATCGCAACGGTGACCGTAGGCATGGCGGTCCAGGCAACAAGCGGCACAAGCCGTCAGGAACTGCAGCGGGTGGCTCGAATAGCACTGCGATCTTGGCCTCCGAAAAATGCTGCTCTAGATGACTTCTTGAGTCTCAGCCAGAAGCTCAACGAGATGAAGTCACAGTCCTCAGCATATCGTGTCAAGCGGATTGAAGCGGACCTTGCCAGGCTGAAAAAGGAAAGTCCAGAGGAGTACCGACGAATAGTATCTGAGCTCTTGATCGAGGCTCAGATGAATCGATAGAAGATGGTAGCACAGGGGGTCGGTTGCGCCATTTCGATCCTTGCTGAACCATGATGATTGATATTGTCCGATTCGGAAGATAGCGCAACGCATGAACCTCTTACTCTTGCTCGCCGTCTGTTTCCTGGCCTACTCCAACGGTGCGAACGATAACTTTAAGGGTGTCGCCTCATTGTTCGGCAGCAAGACGACCAGCTACCGCACGGCGATTGGCTGGGCAACGGTCACGACGTTCACCGGGTCCGTAGCGGCCATC
>JBOIDM010000061.1:0-5472 GCA_050740575.1 Gammaproteobacteria bacterium | reverse complement strand
GCCGGTAATGTCTGGTGGGACGCCGAGCTGTTCTCGGGCCGGCCCGAATGGCGCCGGTTGCTAGAGTTACCGAAACCCTCCTTGACGCCCGAAGAACAGGCCTTCCTCGATGGCCCGGTCGACGAGCTTTGCCGCAGGCTTGACGACTGGCGGATCACCTATGAGCTGCACGATTTGCCGCCCGAGATATGGGAGTTTATCAAAGCGCACCGCTTCCTCGGCATGATCATCCCCAAGGACTACGGCGGGCTCGGGTTCTCGGCGCAAGCCCACTCCGCGGTGGTCGCCAAGGTCGCATCGCGCAGCGGCAGCGCGGCAGTCACGGTGATGGTGCCGAACTCGCTCGGCCCGGCGGAGCTCCTCATGCACTACGGCACCGAGGCCCAGAAAAGCTATTACCTGCCCCGGCTCGCCGAGGGCCGGGAGATCCCCTGCTTCGCTTTGACCAGTCCCTACGCCGGCTCGGACGCCTCCGCCATCCCCGACCGCGGCGTGGTCTGCCAGGGCGAGTACGAAGGGAACAATGTCCTCGGTATTCGAGTCACCTGGGAAAAGCGTTATATCACGCTAGCGCCGGTGGCCACGGTCTTGGGTCTCGCCTTCCAGCTCTACGATCCGGACCATCTGGTGGGAACCAAGAACAACGTGGGCATCACGCTGGCGCTCATCCCCACGAACCATCCCGGGGTCCGCATCGGCCGCCGGCACTTTCCGCTCAAGCTGGCGTTTCAGAACGGGCCGACTGCGGGGGAGGACGTGTTCATCCCGATGGACATGGTCATCGGCGGCCGTGATCGGCTCGGCCAAGGCTGGCGTATGTTGATGCAGCGGTTGGCCGTAGGACGCTCCATCTCTCTGCCGGCGCTCGCCGCTGCCGCGGTTAAATATTGTGCTCGCTACGCCGGGGCCTACGCCAGGGTGCGCAAGCAATTCAAGCTACCGATCGGCCGCTTCGAGGGGATCGAGGAACGCTTGGCGCATATCGCCGCCGAAGCCTATGCGGTCGAGTCGGCACGCCGGATCACGGCCGTGGCCTTGGATCACGGCCAGGAGCCGGCGGTAATTTCGGCGATCCTGAAATACCAGGCCACCGAACGCCAGCGGCGCGTCGTCAACGACGCGATGGATATCCTCGGCGGCCGGGCCATCTGCGAAGGGCCGAGCAACTACCTGGCTAATATGTACCAGGGAGTGCCAGTCTCCATCACGGTCGAGGGCGCAAATATTCTCACCCGCAGCCTCATCGTGTTCGGTCAGGGTGCCATTCGCTGCCATCCCTGGTTATATAAGGAGATCCAGGCCGCCCTGGGATCCGATCGGCAGGCTAGTCTCGCCGCGTTTGATGAGGCGCTCGCGGGCCATCTCGGTTTCTTGCTGCGAAATCTGGCTCAGGCATTCGTGCATAACCTCACCGGTGCCCGCTCGGTGAGCGTGCCGGAGGCAGGGCCGGCCGGCTGCTGGTATGGGGAGCTCGGCCGTCTCAGCGCAAGCTTCGCGCTCAGCGCGGATCTCGCGCTCTTGATCCTTGGGGGCGAGCTCAAACGCCGCGAGCATCTTTCCGGACGCTTCGCGGATATCCTCGCCGAGATGTATTTCCTGAGCTGCGTTCTCAAGCGTTTCGAGGACGAGGGCCGGCAAGCCGACGATCTGCCCTTGGTCGAGTCCATCGGCGCCGCCGCCGTCGCCATCATCGAACAGCGGCTCGCGGAAATCCTTGCGAATTTCCCATCGCGCCCTCTGGGTTGGCTGTTGCGGCGGGTCGTCTTCCCTTGGGGACGGCGGAGCCGGCCGGCCGACGATCGGCTCACGCATCAAGGGGCCGCGTTGCTCCTGAGAGCCTCGCCCGCGCGCGAGCGCCTGACGGGGGGTATCTTCGTAAGCCGTGAGGCCAATGACATCACCGGCCGTATTGAACATGCCTTCGAGCGGGCTCCGGAGGCGGAAAGTATCGAGGCGCGCATCAAGGCCGCGGTCAAGGATGGCGCCATCAAACCGAGCGATGAGCGCTCGGCCCGCACGGAAGCTCTGAACGCCGGGATCGTCTCTGCGGAAGACTTGCAGGTGCTCGAGGCTTGGGATCGGACGGTACGCGCGGCGATCGATGTCGATGACTTCGCGCCCCAGGCGTTGGCGCCGTTGACCCAGCACGGATGAACCGCACGCGTGATCAAGATTTTCGCCGCCATCGGCTATGATATCTCCGACCGCGAGACTGCGGGAATCAAAATTACTTCGCGGGCGAAGTATTCACAATAAAAATAAGAGGTCTCATGCATGTTGACCGGGTATATAACGCTTCCTTGGTGGGGCTATGTGCTGGTCACCTTGGGGCTGACGCACATCACGATCGTATCGGTGACAATTTTTTTGCACCGCCACCAGTCCCATCGAGCGTTGGACTTGCATCCAGCCGTCTCACATTTCTTTCGCTTCTGGCTTTTTGTAACCACCGGGATGGCCACGAAGACCTGGGTCGCGGTGCACCGCAAGCACCATGCGTTTGTGGAAACCCCCGACGATCCTCACAGCCCGCACAATCTGGGCATAAGAAAGCTGCTCTCGAGCGGCGCCGAGGCGTACGGGGAAGCGTATACGCGACATCCCGAAATTCTCGCGATCTATGGACACGGTACCCCCGACGACTGGTTGGAAAGGTACGTCTACGGCCGCACGTATAGCTCTTGGCTCGGGGTCGTCCTATTCGGAATAGCTTATGTCCTAGCGTTCGGGCCCATCGGCCTCACGATGTGGGCGATACACATGATGTGGATCCCGTTCTTTGCCGCCGGGGTCATCAATGGGTTGGGTCATTGGTGGGGCTACCGCAATCATGCCTGCCCCGATGCTTCCACCAATTTAATTCCCTGGGGTATCCTGATTGGTGGAGAAGAATTGCATAACAATCACCATGCCTACGCCAGTTCCGCGAGGTTTTCCACCCAACGGTGGGAATTCGACATCGGTTGGTGGTATATCCGCGCACTCTGTGCGCTCGGCCTCGCACGCGTGAAGAAAATCGCGCCCCGCTTGTATCGGGATCCTCAGAAATCGCTGATCGATGAGGACACCGTGCGAGCGGTCGCAAGCTGCCGCTTGCAAGTGCTTTCCGACTTTAACAAGCATGCCTTCGAGCCAGTATACCGAGAACAATGTGAACCGGACGATCCAACGCACCGTTCCAGACGGTTTCTCACGCGCTCGCGGCGTCCGATGGATACCGATGTTCAGCAACGCCTTACGCAGGGACTCCGGAGGAGCGCGATGCTCGCAAAGGTTCATCACTTTCAAACGCGCTTGCAAACCATCGCAGAGGAAACGCCCGTCTCGTCGGAGCAACAACGGCGGCTCCAAGAATGGCTCCAGGAAGCAAAAACGAGCGGCATTGCGGCGCTCGAGCAATTTTCCGAGATCTTGCCCAGCTATTCCTTGCAACCGGGCACAGCTCAGATCGCCCGCCGGCCGCTTACTTCGTGAGGCGAATAGGTTTATAGTCACGGCATGTTGGAAGGACGCGCGATGCCGGCTCCCTCTTACACATTTCGTAGAATGCTACTGTGCGTGACGCTGGGTGTGGCCTTGGCTTCGCCCGGCCTTCGCGCCGAGATGTACAAATGGGTCGATGACCAGGGACAGGTGCAGTACTCGCAGTCGCCGCCTCCGGGCCGGCCGTCCCAGACCATCAAACCTCCCCCCAAGGTCGATTCCAAGGCCGCTCGCGAGAAACTGAAGCAACAACTACAGGACTTCGAGTTGCGCAGCGACAAACGGCAAGAGCAAGCGGAAACCGATCAGAAGAAAGACACGGAAGCGGCTGAACGCAAGGCGGCTTGCGAAGCGGCGCGCGATAAACTGACACGGCTCGAGTCCAATCCCAGGATTCTCCGCGTCGACAAAGATGAGAGCCGCACGCGGCTCACGGAGGAAGAGCGTCAAGCGGCCATCGTCGAGGCCCGCAAGAAGGTCGAGGAACACTGTGCGCCTTGATTTGATTCTTGGATATTCCACTCGCGAGGCCTTGCCCCTGTTAAGGAAACTCTGATTAAGTACCCTCTCTCCCAGGGTGTATAGAGCGGAGTCAAGGGTTAACAGGTGTTCGGGGACATGGGTAACACAGTGACTTTAATCCCCTCACCCCCGGCTCTCCCCCAGGAACGCTAGTGCGAGACGTCAACATGTCTCGATATTTGGCACCTCCCACCGATGAAAGCCAGGCCCAGGGGCTCGCCTTACCCGCCCCGCCCCGGGGGCGTCTTTCGTCGGCTCTATTTGGAGCCCTTGGGGCTTACGGTGACAGAGACGGCGAGGCGCCTTGGCGTGAGCCGCAAGCAGCTCTCGCTACTCATCAACGAGCGTGCCGGATTCAGCTCGGACATGGCCGTGCGCATTGGTATGGCAACGAACACGACGGCCGAGTCGTGGGCCAACATGCAGGCCACCTACGACCTCTGTCGGGCGAAACGGGGAACCAAGGGAGTCAAGGTTCAGAAACTGGCTGCGTAAGGGTTTTGGGTCACGATCGGAGAATTAAGGAGTTAAGGAGCAGGATCGAATATTGCTGGCGATATCCAACCAAAAAAAATAAGCGACCCTGGCCCTTTCGCCTGACGGAAACCGAGTACAGCGCGGCCAAGCGCGAGGCGGAACGCCTGGGGATTTCGTTGGCGGAGTTGCTGCGCCGTTCGCTGCGTACGATGATTCCCGCCGATGAGGCCAAGCCCTACGGTGATGCCGGTATGCAGATGCTCGTACTACACCGCTACCCAGCTGGGAGCGGCTAAAGGGGCCAGGCTCGATATATTGGTGATATACTCGGCACATGCCCCGGCGCCCGCGTGTTCACCTCGAAGGGATCCCACTGCACATCGTGCAGCGCGGCCACAATCGCGAGCCATGCTTCTTTGGCGAAGAGGACTACTCTACGTACCTGCATTGGCTCGGTGAGGCATTGAAGGAGACAAGCTCTTCGCTGCACGCCTATGTGCTCATGACCAACCACGTGCACCTGCTCCTCACGCCCAAGAACGCCGCGACGGTACCCAAGCTTGTGATTTCCTTGGGACGGCGCTACGTGCAGTATATCAACCGCCAGCGCCGGCGTACGGGCACCCTCTGGGATAGCCGCTACAAGTCCTCACTCATCCAGGCGGAGACCTATCTCCTCACCGCCATGCGTTACATCGAGCTGAACCCCGTGCGCGCGGCGATGGTGGACGATCCGGCGCACTACCGCTGGAGCAGCTATCGCTCCAACGCCCTCGGAGAGGGCTCACCGCTGCTCAGCCCTCATCGGGTCTACCTGGCCTTGGGAGCGACCGACAGCGCACGACGCGCAGCGTACCGCAGATTGTTCCGGCCCCATCTCGATCCGGAGACCCTCAGCGATCTCCGGCTTGCGCTGAACCAAAGCCAACCGTTGGGCAATGGGCGTTTCTATGCCAAGATTGAGCGCATCACCGGGCAACGGCGCGAGGC
>JBOIDM010000060.1:0-11907 GCA_050740575.1 Gammaproteobacteria bacterium | reverse complement strand
AGCCACATCTTGATGAGCGACTGGCGTGTGACACCGAGCTTGCGGGCTTCTCGGTCGAGGGATTGCACCATCCAGGCGGGAAAGTCCACATTGACCCGCTTCGCCTCAAGGCCGGGACGGCGGGCCCGCGACAGGTCGAGCATATTGGTGATGTCCTCGCCCGCATCAAACTTCTTCTCAAAGGCCAACGCTTTCATAGATAGCCACCACCTCTATCCTCGAACGCCTGACCGAGATCAGGCGGATGTTATCGCTTCGATAGGTGATGACCGCCGACCAGTGTATGTCGCCGATCATCCCGATAACCACAGAGCGCGGTTCGTCGGTCACCTTGGCGGGGATCTCGACTAGGTCAGGATCGTCCCAAAGCGCCTGCCCCTCTTCGAAATCGATCCCGTGCTTTGCTTTGTTCGCTTCGCTCTTCTCATGGTCGTATTCGAAGCCCATGCGTCATTTATTGCACCGATTGTATAGAAACGCAACCGTTTCTATACCGCTCAAGTGTTTATCCATAGCTCGGCGTAGTCAGCTATAACTAGGAATCGACAGCCAGGTTCGATTAGCTTCAGCGGAAGTCAGTGTAGGAGGGAACGAACTGCAAGCCGGAGGATAAACAAGCCCTCTTGTCCCCCTGCTTTCGCTGCGCTTCATCTGAGCTATGACTGTTATACTTACCAATACATCCCACAATGAGTGGCGGAGGTTTCATGGATATCCCTGGGGTTGAGTTTGTAGTTGACCGCGCTGGCCGGAAAAAGGCTGTGCTTATAGACCTTAAGCGCCACGGGGCCCTTTGGGAGGACATGTACGATGCCTACTTTGCACATCGCCGTAGGAAAGAACCTCGTGAATCCTTGCCTGCCGTGAAAGCCCGGATCGAGAGAGCAGGGTAACCCCGCCACGAGGCCAGTGCGCGGTTCGTGTCCGCGAGCCCGCGGTACCCAACCACCGGAGAGGCTCTATAAGCTATGGAGGGGATCAGATGCAGCCGCGGACGAGGAGCGAGCGCAGCCAGACGTTGCAGGACTTTAAAAATACCTAAGCCATCGCCAATGACGCCGGTGGGCCTTGAGGCTCGCGAACCCGCGGCAGATGGGATAGAGAAGCAGCACGACCAAGACCCAGAGGAGATACACGATAGGTAAATCATATCCGTAACTGTCCGGGTATCCCGGGCTGAACGGGCCGGCGAGAAGAGTACTGACGGGTTCGCCGTTTACCCATGCCAGGGTGACCGCGAGTTGATGAATGAGCAGGAGGTGCAACAGGTAGTAAAAGAGAGGCACCCGCCCAAATGTCATGAGAAAACTGCCGAGCTGGCCAGGCTTTCGGTCGAACCAGGGCAAGACCGCAATGGCGGGTCCCAAGGTCATCAAGAGGAAGAGCAGCGAGGGCGGATATTTTTCGCAATTGAGGAAGGATAGTAGGCTAAAGGTGTAGCTATCTTGTGGAGACCACGGTTTCGGATCGCCATAGATATTGACGGATCGAAGCAGGATGAACAGTACGCTCAACAGGCCCCCGAGCTGAAGAAGCACTCTCCTGCGGACGTCGCGATCAAGAGCCAAGATCGTTCCGAAGCCATAACCGGCCGCCATGACGCCGATCCAGGGGATGAGCGGATAGAACGGTTTTAGCGCGAGGCTGGGAGAGATGCGGATGACATCGCCGGTATGCAGCACGGCCCACAAGGGACCTAATTTGTCCAGGTCCTCGGGCAAAACCCCATCGAGCAGGTTATGGCTCGCGATCATCAGGATCCCAAAGACGCTGGTGAGGCCAACCGGGAGAAAGACGAGCCCGGCAAGTGCGATCATCGACCATCCAATCGCCCACAAGACTCCCCCCTCAATCTGCGTGTAATCGGCGGTGAAGTCCCAGGCAAAGGTCTCTGCTGCGATCTGCAGGAAGATCAACCAAAGCCCGCGCGTGATGAGAAAGATAGCAAGTTCGCTCTTGGTCTTGCCGTAAGAGGCGGATAGGAACGCCCCTGTCCCTGCTAAGAAAACAAAGACCGGGGCACAAAAGTGCGTGATCCAGCGGGTAAAGAACAGGGCCACCGAAGTTTTGCTCAGATCGGTGGGGCTGAAATGGGCGTTGGTGAAGAAGTCGCGGGTATGATCCAAGGCCATGATCACCATGACCAGCCCGCGCAGCACGTCCACGGAAACCAGTCGATCGTGTCTTTCGGCTAGTCGTGGCATAGGGACTACCGCAGAACCACGCTTAGCCCGTGCACACCGCCGAGGCCGCGGCATGGGGCTGCAGCGTCCCAATCAAATCCGAAACCGAACGCAAACGGTGGCGCTTGAGGTACTCGACGATCCCGCGGTTGATCTTCGGGCAGATAAGCGGATCGTAGAACAAGGCCGTCCCGATCCCGACCGCCGTCGCGCCTGCGATTAAAAACTCGATGGCATCGGAGGTGCTCGTGATCCCGCCCTGCCCGATGATCGGAATGCCGTGCGGCCGGCACACTTGGTAGACCTGGTGCACCTTCAACAACGCGATGGGTTTGATGGCCGGCCCCGACAAGCCCCCCTGGTTATTGCCGATGACGGGACGGCGGGTCTCGATATTCACCGCCATCCCCATGAGGGTGTTGATGACCGCCAAGGCGTCCGATCCCGCCTCGATACAGCGGCGCGCGTTTTCGGCGATGTCGGTCTGGTTGGGCGAGAGTTTCGTGATCAGGGGCTTGCGCGTGACCGCCCGGCAGGCCGCCACCACGCGGGCGGACATATCGGAATCGTTGCCGAAGGCGACACCGCCTTCCTTGACGTTGGGACAAGAAATATTGATCTCGATGGCGTCGATGGGTGAAGCATCGAAGATCCGGGTCACCTCCCGGTATTCCTCGATCGTCGCGCCGGACACGTTGGCGATGAAACGCGTCTCCTCGAAATTCAAGCGCGGCAAAATAGCGTCGACCACCGCCCGCGCCCCCGGGTTCTGTAACCCGATCGCGTTCAGCATGCCGCCCGGCGTCTCGGCGATCCGGTGCGGAGGGTTCCCGAGCCTTGCCTCGAGCGTCGTCCCCTTCAAGCAGATCGCCCCGGCGTCACGGTTGGAAAATCCGACGACGCGCGTGTATTCTTCGCCGAAGCCCACGCAGCCAGACAACAACACCAGCGGGGTCGCAAAAGGCAGGCCCAGGAAATCGACGGCCAACATGTCTTGTTCTCGTGCAGCCATCAGCCACCTTGTTTCATGTTGTTCTCTATCAGCCGGAAATCCCGCCGAACACGGGCAATATTATACGTCTGTGCGCGAATACCGGAGCGCGCTTGCATCTTATCGAGCCGCTCGGATTCACGCTCGAGGACAGGCGCCTGCGGCGCGCAGGCCTCGATTATCGCGAGTTCGCCGGGATCGCCGTGCATGGCGAGATCGGGGCGTTTATGGCGCACGTTCAGCCGCCGCGGGTATTCGGGTTTTCGACCAAAGGGCACGCCTGTTATACCGACATCGCTTTCCGGCCCGAAGACGCATTCCTCTTCGGTCCCGAGACGCGGGGCTTGCCACCGCAGCTCCTTGAGCGGCTCGGTCCCGAGAACATCGTCCGCATTCCGATGCGCGCCGGGTGCCGCAGCCTGAACCTATCGAATGCCGTGGCCGTCATTGTTTACGAAGCGTGGCGGCAGCAGGGTTTTCATGGCGCGGGTTCAGTGGCAACGCAAGCCGCCCTCCGAGACGACGGGTTCGCCCGATAGCCTAGCTGCACTCGATTTCCTGGCGCGGCTCGCGTGCGAGCAATGTCTGCACCGCCTCGCGGGGCTCGCACTCGCCGGCCACGACACGCACAACCTGTTCGGTGATCGGCATTTCGATGGCGTGCTTGCGCGCCAAGGACAGAGCTTCGTGGGCCGTGCGGACGCCTTCCACGACCTGCCCGATGCGGCGCACCGCCTCGGGCAGGCTCACGCCCCGCCCGAGCATGAGGCCCAGCCTGCGGTTGCGAGACTGATCATCGGTACAAGTGAGCACCAAATCACCGATGCCGGCGAGACCCGTGAGCGTCGCCCGCTGGCCCCCCAAGGCCAAACCCAAGCGCACCATCTCGGCGAGCCCGCGGGTAATCAGCGCCGCGCGCGTATTGGCGCCGAAGCCTAGGCCATCCCCGACGCCCGCCGCGATGGCCAGGACATTCTTTACCGCCCCGCCGATGGCGACCCCGGTGAGGTCGTCGCTGATATAGGCCCTAAAGCTCCGGTTATGTAAGCGCTTGACCAGATCGCGCGCGAAAGGCTCATTACGCGAGGCCACGGTCAGCGCGGTCGGCAGACCCGCGGCAACTTCCGCCGCAAAGCTCGGCCCGGAGATCAAGGCGGTGATCGCTTTCAGCCCCAGCACCTCCTCGACGGTTTCGTGCCCGAGCTTGTGGGTGCTCGCTTCGATACCTTTGCACGCCAATGCGATGCGCAAGCTTCCCGGGACCTTGGCCAGAACGTCACGCGCGACCTCGCGCAAGGCATTCACGGGGACCGCGATAATGACATCGCGTAGCGTGGCCGCCGGGAGGGTCGTGATCGGCATGACCGCCTCGGGCAGGGCGATGCCGGGTAGGAAGCGAGCATTGCGGCGCGTATCGCGCAGGATAGCGATGTGCGCCGGATCGTGCCCCCACAGGTAGGTCGGCTGCCCGTTGCGCGCCAGAAGGACGGCAAGCGCCGTGCCCCAGGAGCCGGCGCCCATCACGAGAATAGGCGCCGTTGTGTTTGCCGCGGGGGACGGATCCAACGCCGGTTGCGAGCGCGGTTAAACCCGCTTCCTAATGCGCTTGCTACGCATGGAGCGGCGTCCCCTGCTGGCGGCGCTTGAGCTCCTGCGCATAGAGTGCATCGAAGTTAACCGGAGCGAGCAGGAGCGGCGGATAGCCCCCGCGGATCACTAAGTCGGACACCGCCTCGCGGGCGTAAGGAAACAGTATATTGGGGCAGGCCGTCGCCAGGATCGGCCCGAGGTGCTCGGGGGGAAAGCCCGCGATCGTAAAGATCCCCGCTTGTTGCACCTCGACCACATACAGCGGCTTATCCTCGCTGCGCACGGTGACGGTCACGGTCAACACCACCTCGTGGACTTCCTCATCGAGACGAGCGGCTTGATTATTGAGCTGGACGTCGATGGTCGGATTCAATTTCTGCAGAAACGCGTGCGGGGACTGCGGCGCCTCGAAGGAAATATCCTTGGCATAGATCTTTTGGATCGCCAACTGGCCGGCCTGCGGCTGCACTTGCGTAGCGTTGTTCTGATCCCCGTTGGCGCCCGTCATTGCTCTGCTTCGCTTAACAAAACTCCGCCCTCCCTACCCTTTAGTGACCGGTAAATTGCTCTGCTGCCATTCTAGAATTCCGCCCTTGAGCCGGTAGATGTGCTCGAATCCAGCCTTGGTCAAAGGTTCCACCGCAGCGGCGGAGGTGTTCCCGGCCTGGCAGCAGAGGATCACCGGTTTCTTGCGATCGAGCGTCAGCGTGCCTGCCCGGCTCGCCAGGTCCGCAAGCGGGAGGCTCACCGCGCCCAAGATATGCCCGCGGCCATAGGCGGATTGATCACGCACATCGATAATGGTCGCATCCTCGTGATTGACGATTCGAGTCACCTCGGTTGGAGGCAGTTGCGGCGCCCCGACCTGGGATGCTTTCGCAATGTACAGCACCAGCGCTAACATATTCAGCGCCAGCAGGGAAAACAAGATCCAATGATTCACTACGAATTCGCCAAGTTGCTCCATGTAATCTCCTCTACCACGTTCGCCGCTACGCCGCGTCGCCCGGCCATCATGCCCTCGCCTCGAACGCCGCCTTCCAACCGGTGCAATGCTCCAGCGCATTTTGCCAGGCCACAGATGAAAAGGCCATTTTAATACCGCCATGGGAATGGATCCCACGCAATCAATGACACCGGATCGTGATACACTCGCGCGAATGTTTACCGGCCAGCGTGCGGTTTCGTCCAGCCACCGCAGGTACCCTCCGCGCCTCGCCGCACGCGCATGCCCCTAATCCCTCGCCCCCTAATTCTCACCGTCCTCGATGGGTGGGGCCACAGCGACACGACCGAATACAATGCGATCCATAGCGCACATAAGCCGGTTTGGGACGATCTCTGGGCCTTGTACCCGCATACCCTCATCGGTTGCTCGGGGTTGGACGTCGGTCTGCCCGACAATCAAATGGGAAACTCCGAGGTCGGGCACATGCACCTCGGTGCGGGACGCTTAGTGCTGCAGGAATTCACGCGCATTACCCGCGCCGTCGAAGACGGCTCCTTCTTCGAGAACGAGAATCTGATCAATCCGATCGACCGCGCCGTGCGGAGCGGACGCGCGGTCCATATCCTGGGTCTGCTCTCGCCGGGGGGTGTTCACAGCCACGAGGCACACATCCTTGCAGTGATGGACCTCGCGGCCAGGCGCGGCGCATCGCGGATCTATCTCCATGCCTTCTTGGACGGGCGCGATCGCCCTCCGAAAAGCGCCGCCGACTCCATCCTCCAGGCACAGGTCAAGATTGCCGCGACCGGCGCCGGACGAATAGCGTCGCTCATCGGTCGCTATTTCGCCATGGACCGCAACCATCACTGGAGCCGTACCCAAGAAGCCTTTGATCTCATCGCCCACGGCCGGGCACGCCACCGTTCGACGGACCCGTTCATCGCGCTCGACATGGCCTACGCGCGCGGGGAGACCGACGAGTTCGTCCAATCCACGGCGATCGTACCCGCGCAGGGCGAAGCGGTGACGGTGGCCGACGGCGATGTCGTGGTGTTCATGAATTTCCGCGCCGACCGCGCCCGCCAACTCACCCGGGCTTTTATCGAAGCCGATTTCGACCGCTTCGAGCGCGGTCCGGCGCCGGCGCTCGGCGCCTTTGTCAGCCTGACCCGCTACCATTCCGATTTTCACATTCCCTGTGCTTATCCCCCGGAGCGCCTGCACAACGTCTTGGGCGAATACCTCGCCCAGCAAGGACTCACTCAACTGCGCATCGCGGAGACGGAGAAATACGCTCACGTCACCTACTTCTTCAACGGCGGCGAAGAGCGGGTCTTCGAGGGCGAGGATCGCATCCTGGTGCCCTCGCCCCATGTCGCGACCTACGACCTCAAACCCGAGATGAGCGCCGATGCAATCACGGATCGCCTGGTCGAGGCGATTTATAGCGAGAAATACGATGTCATCATCTGCAATTTCGCCAACGCCGACATGGTCGGCCACACGGGAAACTTCGAGGCCACGGTCAAGGCGATCGAGGCGATCGATTCCTGTCTCGGACGCACCGTGGCCGCCATTCAAGCCGTGGGCGGGGAGATGCTCATCACCGCCGATCACGGCAACGCCGAGAAGATGCGGGGGGTTTCCACCAAGATGCGGCGCGGGCAGCCGTACACGGCTCACACCCGCAATCGGGTACCGCTGCTCTATATCGGCCGTCCCGCCGAGCTTGCACGAAGCGGCACGCTCGCGGATATCGCCCCGACGGCTCTCTATCTGCTCGGGCTTGATCCGCCCGCGGAGATGAGCGGGCACACGCTGGTCGCGCTGGAACAATCCGAAGGAAGCTGTCGCCAATCGCTGCGGCCACGGCAGCGCCTGGGCCGCTTATTGCGGTAATGGCGAACTTAATCGTACTCTTGTTTGATTTCCCGGTGGGGTTCGGTCGATGAAACTTATGCTGAAAAACGTTTTTATTCTGGCGCTCGGCCTCGGCCTTGGAATTCACCTCGCTAGCGGCGCAAATGAGACCGCCAATGCCGCCTCGAATCCGCGCACGGGCTTACCGCTCGATGAGTTGCGCACGTTTACCGAGGTCTTCGCGAAGATCAAGAGCGATTACGTCGAAGAGGTCGATGACGTGGACCTACTCGAGAGCGCCATTCGGGGAATGTTGGCGGGGCTCGATCCGCATTCGGCCTATCTCGATCCCGACGCCTACGGCGGCTTGCAGGAAGGGACGAGCGGGGAATTCGGGGGCCTCGGGATCGAGGTCGGGATGGAGGACGGCTTCGTCAAGGTGATCGCGCCGATCGATGATACACCGGCGCAGCAAGCCGGGATCAAGGCCGGGGATCTTATCGTCCGCCTCGACGACACGCCGGTGAAAGGCTTGAGCCTTAACGACGCCGTAAAAATGATGCGGGGCAAACCCGGAACGGCCATCCAGCTAACCATCGTGCGCGAAGGTGAGGAAAAGCCGCTGGCGATCTCCGTAAAGCGGGCGGTCATCAAGGTGCAAAGCGTCAAGAGCCGGACCTTGGAACCGCAACTGGGTTACGTACGCATCTCGCATTTTCAAACGCGCACGGGCGAGGATCTCATCACCGCCCTCGACACCCTGAAACGCGAAAACAAGTACAAGCTCTCCGGGCTCATCCTCGATCTGCGCAATAACCCCGGCGGGATCTTGGGCTCCGCGGTAGCCGTCGCCGACGTGTTCATGGAAAAAGGCCTCATTGTCTTAACCAAGGGGCGCGGAAAGGAGTCCGAGCTGAGATTCGACGCGAAACCCAAGGATGCCTTGAACGGGGCGCCGATCGTCGTGCTCGTCAACGGCGGATCGGCCTCGGCTTCGGAAATCGTGGCCGGCGCGCTTCAAGACACCCGCCGCGCCGTGCTGATGGGGAGCAAGACCTTCGGGAAAGGCTCGGTGCAAACCATCCTGCCCATGAACAATAACGCCGCGCTCAAGCTCACGACTGCGCGCTACTATACGCCCTCGGGCCGATCCATCCAGGCCGAAGGCATCGTCCCGGATATCATTCTCGACCGGGTAAAGGTGGCAGCCGCGGAGAATCCCGCCTTGGACGAAATTAAAGAGAGCAACCTCACTCGACACCTCTCAAACGGGCAGCAGCCCCCCGCCGAGCCGACGCCGGTTGAAACCAAGCCAACGGATGCAAAAGCGAATCCCGAAAACGGTGAGGCCTTGGCGACCAGCGACTATGAATTGTACGAAGCGCTTAACTTGCTCAAAGGCCTCACACTGCAACGGCGCGGACCTAATTAATTTGACTCGGACGCTGCGCCCAGCCACGAGTTCCGGGTTCGAGATTTCGAGGCAATGCAAGGGCGCCACGGTTAACTCCCTGGTTGGGGTAAGGGGATCGAAAGCATAGACGAAAGTAAGTTGCGTGAGAATCTATTATGTTGAACGGTAAAACGGCGCTCGTCACTGGCTCGACGAGTGGGATAGGTCTTGCGATCGCCAAGGCCTTAGCGGAGTCGGGCTGCAATATCGTCTTGAACGGATTCGGAAACGCGGATGCGATCGAGAAGCTGAGGCTGGGACTCGAGACCGGCCACGGCGTCCGGGCACTGTATCACGGCGCCGATATGTCCAAGCCGAGTGAGATAGCCGGCATGGCGCACGAGGCGCTCGCCGCCTTCGGAACCGTCGATATTTTGGTGAATAACGCAGGGATCCAGCACGTCGCGCCGATCGAAGCCTTTCCCCCGGAGAAATGGGACGCCATCCTCGCGATTAACTTGTCCTCGGCGTTCCACACGATTCGCGCGCTTCTGCCGGCCATGAAGGCCCGGCGCTGGGGACGCATCATCAACATCGGCTCGGCGCACGCGCTCGTAGCCTCGCCCTTCAAATCCGCGTATGTCACCGCAAAGCATGGGCTCCTCGGCCTCACCAAGACCGTGGCGCTCGAAGTCGCGGAGCACGGGATCACCTGTAACGCCATCTGTCCCGGTTATGTGTTCACGCCGCTGGTCGAGGGTCAGATCGACGGCACCGCCAAGGCGCGCGGCATCAGCCGTGAGGCGGTGATTCGAGACGTGCTGCTGGCGGCCCAAGCCACCAAGCAGTTCGTCAAGCCGGAGGATCTGGGTGCATTGTCGGTCTTCCTCGCTAGCGATTCGGCGGCCCAGATCACGGGTGCGTCGCTACCGGTCGACGGCGGCTGGACCGCGCATTAGGGATCTTGGGACCGGCGGCACGGTGAGTACCGCAGCGCAGGCAAAACCCATCAATCTCGCGCTCCAGGGCGGAGGGGCTCACGGGGCCTTCACCTGGGGGGTGCTCGATAGGCTACTCGAAGATGAGCGCGTCGAGATCGAGGCCATCAGCGGGACCAGCGCCGGCGCGATGAACGCCGTGGTTCTCGCGGACGGTATGATGGAGGGCGGGCGCGAAGGTGGGCGGCGGGCCTTGGAGATGTTCTGGGCAGCCGTCAGCCGCGCGGCGCTGGCGAGCCCGCTCAAACGCTCGGTCTGGGATATGCTGACCGGAAATTGGAACCTGGATTTCTCGCCCGGCTATCTCTACTTCGACCAAATGAGCCGCCTCGCCTCGCCCTATCAGATTAATCCACTGAATCTCAATCCCCTGCGGGATCTGGTGCTGGGGCAGGTGGACTTCGAGCGCTTGCGCCACTGTGACTGTATCAAGCTGTTCATCTCCGCAACCAGCGTGCGCACCGGCAAGGTCAAGGTGTTCAAGCACGCGGAGCTGTCCGTCGACGCCCTCATGGCTTCGGCCTGTTTACCCTTGCTCTTCCAGGCGGTCGAGATCGACGGCGAGGCCTATTGGGACGGAGGCTACATGGGGAATCCCGTGCTGTTTCCGTTTTTTTACCGTTGTCGCAACCCGGACATCGTCATCGTCCAGATCAATCCGATTGAGCACGTGGGGACGCCCACGACGGCGTCCGAGATCATGGATCGCGTTAACGAGATCACCTTCAATTCGAGCCTGATGAGCGAGTTCCGGGCGATCGATTTCGTGGCCAGACTGCTCGATCAAGGAGCGCTGGACGCCCAGCGCTACAAGCGTGTCCTTCTGCACATCATCGATGCGGACGAGCGGCTCGACGGCCTGACGGCATCGAGTAAATTCAATGCCGAATGGGCGTTTCTACGGCACCTGCACGAGATCGGCCGAGCGGCGGCGAGCGAGTGGCTGGATAAGCACTATGGGAGCATCGGCGAGCGCTCGACGGTAAACGTTCGATCGCTGTTTACGTAGTTCGGTAGATCCCCGGCGGTGCCGGGAGGTTGCTTATTTGACGCCTTTGTCCTGGCGCGCCCATCCCGATGAGGAAACCACCGAGTGGAAAGCCGTGCGCGGGAGAACCGCCCACGCGGTTCGGAGGGGCGGGGAGGGCGCAAAAAAATCCCACCCTTTTGGAGGGGGTGGGATTTTCTGCCTTGGGGTGATTTGCTTGCTTAGGCAATCTCCAGGCGTTCGATACATTTTCTAAACTTGTGAGTCTATTGCGTCGCGACTCAAAACATCACTTTTTGTAAGCCTGATTGAGATGCTCCATGGCCGTGGTGGCATGCTCGGTGGCTACATCCGCATGGCCCATCTTGCCATGCTCCACGCAGTCTTTCAGATGTTTGATGCCTTCATCCATATGGGGGTCGGCCGTTGCCTTGGCGCCGGCTTCAGCATGCGTCAAAGCCTGAGTGCAGTGCTCGGTGGCCACATCCGCATGGCCCATCTTGCCGTGCTCAATTGCCTGCTGAGTGTGTGTTACCGCTTCCGTCTGGTGCCCGGTATGTTCGGCTGCGTAGGCCATTCCTACAAACCCTAACGAACCCGTAAACAATGCCACCGCTAGGCTTGAATTTTTCATGATTTTTGCTCCTTTAATAGGATTTAAGGATCAAATGCGTGTAAGACTAACTTTCACACGCTTTTTTTGACACAGTGCTCTTCAAAATGGTTCTGCATCTATTCTAGCAGAGAAGAGGATTTTGCGCGGAAATTAGCCCGCGTAGTATGAAAGACCGTTGCAAAGGCTACTGCGCAATCGGTATTCCACGGCATGTAACGAACAGAAAAAGCTTTGATTCCCAGCTGGTGGCCACAATGCTCGCGCATAGTGTGAGGACTATATTCACCTTTAACGCCCTTGACTTCTCGCTCTTCACCGAGAACGACGTTATCGAGCCGC
>JBOIDM010000059.1:0-16695 GCA_050740575.1 Gammaproteobacteria bacterium | reverse complement strand
TGCGCATCGTGCCTCCGAGCACGCTCGAAGGCATCGAGAAATACCTCGCTTCGGGCATGATCCGGGGCATCGGCCCGCACTTCGCCAAGGTGCTCATCGAAGCGCTCGGTGAGCGGGTGTTCGAGGTCTTCGAGAGCGAGCCCGAGCGGCTTAGGAAATTGCCCGGCATTGGTCCCAAGCGGCAAGAGCGGATCCTCGGCGCATGGGCCGAGCAGAAGGCGGTGCGCGAAATCATGGTGTTCTTGCGATCCTATGGGATCGGCACCAGCCGCGCCGTACGGATTTACAGGACCTACGGGGAGGACGCCGTCGAGCGCGTGCGCGAGAACCCTTATCGGCTGGCGCTCGACATCCAAGGCATCGGCTTCAAGAGCGCCGATGTGCTCGCCCAAAAGATAGGGATCCCCTCCGACTCGCAAATGCGGGCCCGGGCCGGTGTCCGCCATGTCCTTCAGGAACAAGCGGGCGCGGGCCATTGCGCCATGCCGCGCGAAACCTTGGCGGATGCCGCGGTCACGCTGCTCGAGATCCCGCGACCCATCATACAAGCTGCTGTGGATGACGAGATCCGGGAAGGGAATCTCACTGCGGAACCGATCGACACGGTGGACGCGGTTTATCTGGGCGCATTGCATGATGCTGAAACGGGGGTTGCCGCTCATCTGCGGCGCTTGCTCCAGGGGTCGCCGGTCTGGGGGATCATCGATGCGGAGAAAGCCCTTCCCTGGGTTGAAGAGCGCTCCCGGATCACCTTCTCGGCGTCCCAGCGCGCGGCATTCGCGACGATAATGAATAGCAAAGTCTCCGTGCTCACCGGCGGCCCCGGATGCGGTAAAACGACCCTGGTCAAAAGCCTGTTGCTCGCGCTGCGTGCTAAAGGCGTGCGCTTCCTGCTCTGCGCCCCGACCGGCCGGGCGGCGCAGCGGCTGGCGGAATCCACCGGTTATGAAGCCCGCACGATCCATCGGTTGCTGGAGTTCGATCCGAAGTTCCGCGGCTTCAAGCGCAACGCCGAGCACCGTCTCGATGCGGATCTCCTGGTGGTGGATGAGGACTCGATGGTGGATGTGGTCTTGATGCATCAGCTCCTGAGGGCGGCACCGCACGCCTGCGCGCTGCTCCTGGTCGGCGACGTCCACCAACTCCCCTCGGTCGGTCCCGGGGCCGTGCTGGCCGATATCATCGCATCAAAGCGCGTGGCGACCGTGGAGCTTACCGAGATCTTCCGTCAAGCCGCGCAATCGCGGATCATCGTCAACGCCCACCGCATCCACCAAGGACAGCTTCCAGAATACCCCCCCGCGGGCGAGCCGAGCGATTTCTATTTTCTGTCCGCGCCGTCGCCCGAGGCGATCCACGACAA
This sequence comes from Gammaproteobacteria bacterium, assembly GCA_050740575.1. Classification (GTDB taxonomy): domain Bacteria; phylum Pseudomonadota; class Gammaproteobacteria; order JACCXJ01; family JACCXJ01; genus USCg-Taylor. Next base: position 15,332 of record JBOIDM010000059.1, on the reverse strand, counting down.
GCTCATCGAGTCCGTGGCCGAGCGCATTCCCAAGCACTTCGGCTTGGATCCGATCCGCGATCTTCAAGTCCTCACGCCCATGAACCGCGGCACGCTCGGCACCCGTGCCTTGAACTCCGCGCTCCAAGCCCGGCTCAATGCCACCAGCGCGCCCGCCGTCGAACGCTTCGGCTCACGCTTCACGCCTGGGGATAAGATCATCCAGCTGGTGAACAACTACGATAAGGAGGTTTTCAACGGCGATATTGGACGTATCACCCGCATCGATCTCGACGAAGGTATGCTCATCGCCGGTTTCAATGGTCGAGAGATCGAGTACGACTTCGGGGAGCTGGACGAGATCGTGCTTGCCTATGCATGCTCGATTCACAAGAGCCAGGGCTCCGAGTTCCCGGCCGTGGTCGTACCCCTGGCCACCCAGCACTATCCGATGCTCGAACGCAATCTCTTGTATACCGCGGTCACGCGCGGTAAGCGCCTGGTGGTGGTCATCGGCCAACCGCAAGCCCTTGCCATTGCCGTGAACACCGTCAAGGCGGCCGGGCGGCTCACCGGTCTCGCGCAACGCTTGTCCCGCTGAGGTGCTATCCGCGTCAGCAACCGGCACGCTACCTCAGCCACCCGGAGAGATCGCGCTCGAGGAGGTTCTGCAGCAGCAAGGTGTCGTCACGGTACAGCCGCAGGAGCGCTGCGCGCGTCTCGGGCCGCATTTCGGGGCGTACAAGGTCTCGCATGGCCCAAGCGTTCATGCGGTGTCGCCATGTACTCGGCAGTAGGGGCCCCACCTTCATCCGCAGGCGTTGCGTGCGTCGCCAGAGCACGCGGATCACCGGGTTGCGGATGACGCCGGTGCGTCCGTACCGCCGCGAGAGGTTGAGAATGACAGACGCGTCGACCTCCAGGAACGTGAGGAGATCGTGCATCAGGCCGTGTGGATCGCGCACCAGATCCTCATACAAATAGATTCGAAGCTGCCGGGCGGGAAAGAGTCGGCGGTACTCCGTCAGATGTCGTCCGGAGAAGCCGGCATCGACGAAGGGTTCGAACGGCCAGCGCTTCTGGCGCCGGCGGTCCTGATCAGCGAGCGCTTCTTCGAACGTGGGCGCCGGATCGTAGCCGTCTCGCCGGTGCGCCAGATAAGTGGCAAACGCACGCTCGACCGGATGGCGCAGAATCGCGATGAGTCGCACGTCGGGAAGGAGCGCATGGATGCGGGCCGCCGTACCGCGCGCTTCGAGATATCGGGGAGACGCCTCTCCGATCGCGCGCGCCCCGCCCGTGTTCGCGAAGAGCGCTTCGTACGCTGCGCGCATCGTCACCGAGGTCGCACGCAGCCAGGCCGCACCGGGTCCGTCTGGGATCTCCCCGTCAAAAGCAAAGTAGTTGGTCTCCTTGACACGACTCATGAAGACCTGCGGGTGCTGCCGTAGGTACTCATAGAGCGATGTGGTCCCGGATCGTCCGGCGCCGAAGATGAGAAAGTTTGGCAACATCGGAATAGGATACTCTCCCGCGGCATCTCGCTATTTTAGGTTCTCCTCGGTGTAGAGCGAGAGTTCGATCAGGCGTTCGAGGAGTTCCGCGGGCGGAATTCCCGGAAAGTTCTTGTACACCAGCTCCTTCGCGAACAAACGGCTTATGTAACGAAGCTTGAGAGCTTTGTTTTTCGATGCGTAGACGAAATCACGATGGCCGTTGTTGATCACGATCACGTTCTGTATCTCATCGAAACGCGATCGCCAGAGTTGACCGGGCGCACGTTGGAAGGTGTAGCCAGGGAGTCCCGAGCGGCTCGCGGAACTGTCTTTACTCTCGGGCAATAGCGAATCCGTCACGGTGATCAGGGCCTCGGCTAGGCAGCGCATGGACCCTTGGGCGACACACAGCCTGAGCCGCACGAGTCCAGGCTCGGCGGATGCCGTAAAGGTCGTAAACTCGGCCGTGGCATCCTGGAGCGAACCTTCGCCCTCGACGATCTCCCAGCACCAGGTGAGGCCCTCCTCGACCCGGTGGCCCGTGCGATCGCGGGCGATGGCAGAGAAGCTTCGCGATCGGCCGACGGCGACGACACAGGAGGCAGGTGATACGCGCGCCTGAAACAAGGGGCCCGCGAACTCGAAAAAGTGCCGTTGTCGTTCGTCGGATTTGCCCGTCTGATCTGCCTCCGCGGCACCATCGGGAAGACCGATCCCGCCATCCCCGCTCGCAGATGGCCCCAGGCCCGGGCGGAGGCGCTCGGGGATCTCGAACCAGTCATATTCCTCTGCCGGCAAGGCCAGCAAGGCTTCCTTGAAGGCTTTCTGGATCGTCCGCAAGATCTGCTGGCTGGTTTGCTCCTCCTCGGCGCGCCGCTGTTCCTCCATGAGCTTGGCGAGCGCCTCTTCTAAGGGACCCAGACTTTCGATGAATGCGGCAAAGACATCGTCGTAGACGACCCCCGTTCGCGTCGCCGGCGTCACGTGCACGAAGGGCACATCCACGATGCCCTGCAGGGTCCCTTCCGTCCAGGGGGACCGCGCCAAACCGTCAATCTCGGCCAGATCTTCTATGAGCCGCGTGCCTGAGCGATACAGCCCCACCTTCTTGGCCGGATCCGGCTCCGAAAGATAGATCTCGACGTAGGCTTGGCCGAACGCGGTGGTCGGTACCGGCAAGCCGTGCAGTAAGCGCCCGGTGAATTGCCGGGGCTCGACCTTGAACTCCTTTCGAGCCTGTCGATCCACGATCTTGATCGCGACACCCGATTGCCGGATCCGCTCGCGCAACTCCGAGGCGAGGTACCATTGCATCTTGTCGCCGCTGAATTGCCGGATCCCGGGCAGTATCGGGGCCACCGTAAGCTCGGTGCCGCAGGCGGGGAAAAGCAGCCGCCGGGCGGTGACCGTATAGCTCGGATCGTTGCGCTTCATGCGCATCGTGTAGGTTCGGCCGTCAGCGGCTGCCGAGGTCAGCGTAAGCTCCTCCCCAACCGTCCAAAAACTCAGCAGGCCTATCCCGAACTCTCCCTGGATCCCTGACGCCCCGTTGGCCTTGAGCCGGCGCTTCATCGAGTCGCAGATATGCGTCGCCACATACCGAAAGTCGGGCAAGCCCTCGGGATCCCTCGCGATCCCCCGGCCATCGTCCACGATCGTGAGGTAGTGTGCCCCGCGTTCCCGGCCGCGCGTAATCGTGATCGTCCGGGCGCCCGCGTCGATGCTGTTCTCGACGAACTCGGCTACGGCCTTGAGGGGATTGGTTTGTGAGAGCGCGATGATCGTGATGGCGTTCCAGTCGTCTCCAATCCGAAGCCGGCCGGTCTTCGAAGCGGCGTGTTCTGATTTAGGCGACATCGCTCGATGGGGGCATTATTGGTCGTTGTTGCGCTCGCGCCTGAGCACGACGAGTATATCAAAAGGAGCACGCGGGCCGGAAAACGCGAATCGCAGACCATGCGTGGGCGTTCAAAGGCTCCCCCACCCGTAGCTCAACTGGACCCGAGCATCACGCTACGACCCTCAGGGGCTGAGGCGTGCGCGATCCAGCTGCGCGCCCTCCTTCCCTGCAAGCACGGCGCTCAACTCGGGCGGTACGCTGGCGAGATGCAGATCGCGCTGCGGGAAGGGGACCGTGATCCCCGCCTCGCTCAAGCTCCGATGGGTCGCGAGGGCCAACTCGCTTCGCAGCACCAGGGAGTCGTATTCCATGTCGAACCAGACGCGCAGCACGAAGTCGAGGGAGCTTTCGCCGAAGCCCTGGAACAGCGCCTGGGGCGGTGGTTGCGCGAGCACCTGCTCGTGGCCGCTTGCGACTTCGATCAGCAGCGCTATCACGCGCTCCGGCTCGGTGCCGTACGCAACGCCGACGGGCAGCTCGATGCGCCGCAGCCGGTCCGAGAGTGTCCAGTTGGTGACGGCGCCCGAGACCAGATCCGCGTTTGGCACCACCACTTCGGCTCCGTCCCAGTTGCGCACGACGGTGGCGCGCATGCCGATGGCGAGAACGCGTCCGAAGATCTGCTGGCCCAGTAGCTGGACCGCGTCGCCGACGTGCACGCGCCGCTCGATGAGCAGCGTGAGCCCCGCCGCGAAATTCTTGACGATGTCCTGGAGGCCGAGGCCCAAGCCGACACCCAGGCCGCCGAGCAGGATCGAAAGCTGACTGAGCTGCACGCCGGCGGCGGCCAGCGCGGCCAGGAACGCGACCACGTACACCGCGTAGCGCACCAGGGTGGAGAGGGCGTAGGGGATGCCGCGCGCCAGCCGAGCACGCGGGTAGACCGCTGTGTCGAGCACCACGTTGATGAATCGCGCGACGAGCGGGGCCATCAGGAGGGTGAGCGCGAAAGCGAGCATACCGCCGAGCGTGAGCGAAAGCGCGCCGACCGAGATCCCGGCATCGAGGATGCGTTCGAGGCCCTGCGCCGTCATCTCCCGCAGCTCGACGGCCCCGAGCACGATGTACAGCCAGATGGCCGCGCCCACCCAGCGTAAGATCTGTCCGGCGCGACGCCGCGCCACGGCGCCCTCCGCGCCGCCGAGTTGCAAGCGGCCGAAACGGGGCGAGCTGAGTGCCCAGGCCGACAGCGCATCGAGCGCAAGGACGGCCGCCCAGATGTAGACGCCAATCACCGCGCTCGCAATGACGCCGCTCCCGATCAGCGCGGCGAGCCCGCTCCATCCCCCGAGCTGCGCCAGCAGCGCGAAGCTCAGCGCGAGAGCCGTGACGCGACCTCCCAGGCGCACCAGCCACGACTCGCCCAGCAGCCCGCCACGGCGCAGGATCCAGAGGGCCAGCGCGACCCCGACGGCTAGGATGAGGCCGAGCGTCGCCTGCGCGAGAGCGGGGAGCGGCTGGAAGGCGTGACCGAGGCGGTTGAGAACGAGCAGCACGAACAGCCCGCCGAATACGACCGGGCTACCCGCCGAGGCGTGCAACACGATGCGCGCCACCGGAATGAGAGCGACGAGCGCGAAAATCTCATTGACGCGCTGCGGTGCCAGGGGCTGAAGGAACGGGGTGGCGAGGAGGGCCAGCAGCACGCCGATCGAGATGGGTCGCTCGAGCACGCGCGCTCCGGCAGCCAGCTCGACCGCGCTCATAGCACGCGGGCGCACCCTTCGGCCGGCCCCGTGAAAGGCGAGAGCGAGAAGGGTAGCGAGGAGAAGCTGCACGGCCAGCGGACGCACATCGGCCCGAAAATAGTCCCAGGTCGCCTGCGCGTAGGCGCGGAGCACTCCGGGGGCACGCGGCAGCTCACTGCGCAAGGAGGCCGCGAATTCATTACGCCAGGGCGGCATGCGATCGGGAACCAGGAGTGTGGTGCGGCGTTCGGTTGCGGCCTCCTCGAGCCTGGCAAGCACGGACGCCACCTTGCCGCGTTGCTCGACCACGCGGTCGCCCAGCGCGCCTAACCGGATGCGCCACACGCGCAGCCGCTCGCCCGTTTCCCGGATGAGATCCAGGGAGGCTTGGACGCGATTCTCCACCACTTCGCCAGCATCGGCGGTCTCCGGGCGCCTCTGGGTTTCCGACCAGCGCGCCTCGGCCGCGGCGAGCTGATCGAGCAGCGCCGCCACGCGCCCGGCCTCGGCTTCGAGCGAGCGATACCACGCGTCCAGCGGCTCCGCCGCGCCCGTGAGCTCGCGTTTCAGGCCTTCGAGCACGTTCAGGGGGGCGGAGATCGCCAACGCCTTGTCGGCCCCAGCGGCCGTGGCGCCGAGCTTCGGCTCAAGCTCCGCGACACCCCTGTCAATCGCCTCGGTGGTCTCCCGTTGAGACGCCGTGGGCTGGATTGTCTCGAGCCGCCGCATCAGCTCGTCGGCGCGGGCGGGCACCGCTTCGGGCCGGATCCACTCCGCCGCGGTTTGTTCCTGACCGTGCGCGGCCGCGACGAGGCCGATCAGGAGGGCTGAGAGAAGGAAGCGGCTCATCCGCGATAGGACGGTGCGAGGAGCAAGCCCCTACCTCCTGTTAGAGCCGGCGAGCCGCCTCTTCCCGTAAGCGAGCTAAATCCCGCACGCAGTCGTTTCGACACCGCCTATCTCCAGCCGTGGGCTTGCGTAGGTTACACTTAGTAAACCACTCGCATTCAGTTTCGGCAACATTTGTCAGGATCACACGATTACCTTTATCTCCGGCGGGTGCAGGCTGAAGGGGGCTATTGGCTCAGCAGGTGCGGCTTTCCAAGCTTTCACATCAAAGTCAAGGAGACGTGAGGTGCTCAACTGGTTATTGATTTTTGTTCCCGGTGCCATCGTCCTGGAACACTTGGCACCGCAACACCATCTATTGGTATTTTTAGCCGCCGCGCTTGCCATCCTGCCGTTGGCTGGTTGGATGGGCTACGCTACCGAACAATTAGCGGAAAAAACCGGTGAAGGTTTGGGTGGTTTACTCAACGCCACTTTTGGTAACGCCGCGGAACTGATTATCGCGCTCGCTGCGTTGTCTGCCGGTTTGCACGATGTGGTCAAAGCCTCCATTGCCGGTTCTATTGTTGGCAACATTTTACTTGTTCTGGGTGCTGCCATGCTCGCCGGGGGGCTGCGTCATTCGGAGCAACACTTCAACGCATCGGGTGCGCGCTCGCAAGCCACCTTACTCACACTTGCTGCTATCGCCCTCATTGTACCCGCCGCCTACAAAAGCGCCGTGGGAACCCGTTTTCCTGAAGGGTTGGGTTTTTTCAGCGTTTCCATTTCGGTGGTACTGTTGGTGGTGTATGCGTTGTTCTTGGTGTTTTCGTTAATTACCCACAAATCGCTATTTTCAGGATCCTATGAGCCGGGAAGTGGTGAAGGCCGCTCTGCGCCTTGCCCGGTGAGCAAATCGGTTTTGATTCTTGCCACTTCAACGGTGGCCATTGCCTGGGTCAGCGAAATTCTGGTGAGTGTTATTGAACCTGCGGCACATGAGTTTGGCCTTAGCAATGTGTTTGTGGGTGTATTTATTGTTGCTATTTTGGGTAACGCCGCCGAGCATTCCACCGCTATTTCTGCTGCCATGAAAAACCGCATGGATTTATCGCTATCCATCGCCATTGGTTCGAGTGTGCAGGTTGCGCTATTTGTGGCCCCCGTTTTAGTGTTGGCAAGTTTATTCATGGGCCCAACGCCGATGGATTTGGCTTTTTCAGGCGGTTTGGTGTTAACCGTGCTTTTATCGGTTTTAATCACGGGACAAGTAGCCGGTGACGGACGCTCCGACTGGTTAAAAGGTGTACAGCTGCTCGCGGTTTATCTGATTTTGGGCTTGGCTTTCTTTTTTATGCCCAGCGCACCCACATCTTAAATGTGGTTTCTAATTCGGGAGTTGTATGAATAACGAGATCTCGCCCACACCACCCGAAGCCGGTCGTTTGGCGCGTCCGCTTTCTTCCACCGCGTCCGGCTGGAAGCGCTGGTTACCCGGCTTACAAACGCTGAAGCAATACGAAGCGGGGTGGCTATCGAGCGATTTAACAGCAGGTTTGGTGCTAACCACCATGTTGGTACCCGTGGGCATTGCCTATGCCGAGGCTTCAGGCGTTCCCGGTATTTATGGTCTTTACGCCACCATCATTCCGCTCTTGGTCTACGCGTTATTTGGCCCTAGCCGTATTTTGGTGTTGGGGCCGGATTCTTCTCTGGCCGCACTCATTCTTGCGGTGGTGTTGCCACTGTCGCAGGGCGATCCGGTGCGAGCGATTGCTTTAGCCAGCATGATGGCGTTGGTATCGGGTTTGGTGTGCATTCTAGCCGGTTTATTGCGTCTGGGGTTTATCACTGAACTGCTTTCCAAACCCATCCGCTACGGTTACATGAATGGCATTGCGCTCACCGTATTGATTAGCCAATTGCCCAAGCTGTTCGGATTTTCAATCGACAGCGACGGACCGCTGCGCAATTTGTGGCAAATTGCCGAATCTATCTTGAACGGAAAAACCAACGGCGCCACTTTTATGATTGGTGCAGGCACGCTAGCCATTATCTTGCTGCTTAAACGTTATCAACGCGTCCCTGGTATTTTGATTGCGGTGGTAGGTGCCACGGTGGTGGTGGGTTTATTCGACCTTGGTCAAACGGCTGACGTCAAAGTACTGGGTTCTCTGCCGCAAGGTTTACCCGCCTTTACACTGCCGTGGATTAGCCTTGCCGATGTTCAAACCGTCATCATCGGTGGTTGCGCGGTCGCGTTAGTCTCCTTTGCCGACACTAGCGTGCTTTCGCGCGCCTACGCAGCTAAAACGCGCACTTATGTCGATCCCAATCAGGAAATGATCGGCTTGGGTGCCGCCAATCTGGCCGCCGGATTTTTTCAGGGGTTTCCCATCAGCAGCAGCTCTTCGCGCACACCGGTAGCGGAAGCCTCTGGTTCAAAAACTCAACTCACCGGCGTGGTGGGTGCGATCACCGTTGCGCTGTTATTGATATTGGCGCCCGATCTTTTAAAAAACTTGCCCACCAGCGCACTGGCAGCCGTGGTGATTACCTCAGCGATGGGGCTTTTTGAGTTCAGTGACTTGCGCCGCATTTATCGCATTCAAAACTGGGAGTTTTGGTTATCGATCGTCTGCTTTGTGGGTGTCGCCGTACTCGGTGCCATTCCAGGCATTGGTTTGGCCATTATCATCGCCGTGATCGAATTTTTGTGGGATGGTTGGCGCCCGCACTTCGCCGTGTTGGGCCGCGTTGATGGTGTTCGTGGTTATCACGATATCAAGCGCTACCCTGATGCGCGGTTGGTGCCGGGGTTAGTGTTATTTCGCTGGGATGCGCCGTTATTCTTTGCGAACGCCGAGCTGTTTCAGCAACGCATTCTCGGAGCCATTGCAAATTCACCCACACCTGTCAAACGCATCATTGTGGCTGCCGAACCCGTCACGAGTGTGGACGTGACTTCTGCCGACGTGATTGCCGAACTTCAAGAAACCTTGTGCGCATCGAATATCGAATTACATTTTGCGGAAATGAAAGACCCCGTCAAAGACAAGCTCAAGCGTTTCGAATTGTTTGAGATGTTGGGCACCGATATTTTTCACCCCACGCTCGGCGCCGCCGTTGATGCTTACCTGGAGCAACACGCGGTGGATTGGGAGCCCTGATACGACAGTGCTCGATCAGCAAGGGATGGTTGGGTGAACAGGATTTCCCGGACTGCGAAAGCACCAAGGCAGAACAACGTCTAAGCCCGAGGGGAGTAGGAACCATTCTATCGCGCACGTCTAAGCCGCCCGGCAGTGTCCCCACAGCACGCTGGGCAATCCTTGTCGCCTCCGGGATTTTCCTAAGCCGCATCGCGGGGCTTATCCGTGACCGAGTGTTTGCGCATTACTTTGGAAACTCCGATGCAGCCGATGCTTTCAAGGCGGCTTTTCGCATTCCGAATTTCCTGCAGAATCTTTTCGGCGAAGGCGCACTGTCGGCCTCGCTGATTCCCGTTTACGCCGGTCTCTTGGCCGAAGGCAAGCACGCGCAGGCCAGGAGGCTAGCCAGCGCGGTATTAGCGTTGTTAGGGTTTGTAATCTCTATCCTCGTACTCGCCGGAATACTCGGGGCTCCTTGGCTGGTAGAGGTAATCACCCCGGGCTTCACCGGCGATAAACGGGAGCTCACCATTCAACTCGTGCGGATCCTGTTTCCGGGCGCCGGGCTGCTCGTGCTCTCCGCATGGTGCTTGGGGATACTGAACAGTCACCGGCGGTTCTTTTTATCCTATGCGGCACCGGTGATTTGGAACCTCGCCATCATTGCCGCACTGCTAGGCTTTGGCGGCACGCGCGCTCAGTATCCGCTCGCCGAGATTGCGGCTTGGGGAGCGGTGCTCGGTAGCGGTCTCCAGTTCCTGGTACAGCTCCCAAGCGCGATATCCTTGCTGCGAAGCTTACCGCTCGGGGCAGATAAGTCCTCCCGCCACGTGAAAACGGTAGTGGGGAATTTCCTGCCGGCCTTGGTCAGCCGCGGGGTGGTGCAGATCAGTGCGTTCGTCGATGAAATCATCGCAAGCCTGTTACCGACCGGAGCGATGGCGGCGCTCGGGTACGCACAGACGTTGTACCTGCTGCCGGTCAGTCTCTTTGGCATGTCCATCTCGGCCGCCGAGTTACCGGAGATGTCGAGCGCGCTCGGAAGCCCGGACGACGTGGCCCGTCATCTGCGTGAACGATTAACGACGGGGCTCAGGCGGATCGCCTTCTTCGTCGTGCCTTCCGCGGTGGCATTCCTCGCCCTGGGCGACGTCGTGGCCGCCGCGATCTACCAGACCGGTAACTTTACACATACGGATGCACAGTACGTTTGGGCAGTGCTTGCAGGCGCTGCGCTGGGACTCTTGGCCGCGACTCAAGGCCGGCTTTATGCTTCCGGTTTCTACGCCTTGCGCGATACGCGCACGCCGCTGCGCTTCGCCATCGTACGCGTCGTGCTCGCGGGCGTGCTGGCGTATTTGGCGGCTCTCCGGTTGCCGGAATTGCTGCAAGTCGAAGCACGGTGGGGCATCGCCGGAGTGACCGTGGCGTCCGGCTTCGCCGCTTGGGTAGAATTCATCCTCCTAAGCCGAGCGCTCCAGCGCCAAGTGGGCCCTTCCCGCCTCCCAATGGGCTACCGCGCGCGACTCTGGTTTGCAGCCCTGCTCTCCGCCGCCGTGGCCTGGGGTATCAAACTTAGCGTTCCTCAGGTCTCACCGGTCATCACGGGCGTCATCGTGCTCGGTCCCTACGGCATCCTTTATTTCGGCTTGACCGCGCTGTTGAATGTTGCGGAATCAAGGGCCATCGTAAGCAGGCTTTTCCGACTTTTTGCTCAATGAGGGTGGCGATCGGGGCGGTGCACGGGCGGACACGCCGAGATGCGTGAGGATTTTGGAGCCCGCCTCGGCGGGCGGCCGGCTGTTTCGGCTGCTCGTCGGGGTGGGGTAGGGTCGGGTCACAACTGGGATCGTAGCTCGATCGCTGCGACAATGGGCGCACAACGTCGAATGGTATAAGTCAGCATGGCCTTTTCCAGCGGTCTTTTCAGCACACCGAACCGGATCCTGCCAATCGCTAGAATGATTGTCGCCACCGATCCGTGCCATCACGATGAGCGATAGTACAAACGCGTCTTCCATCCTTCTCCGAATCCGCGACCTGACCAAATCCTACCGCCTAGGCTGCAATATCGTGTCTGTGCTCCGCGGACTGTCCCTTGATGTAGCCTCGGGGGAGATGGTGGTCATCATGGGGCCCAGCGGGTCCGGCAAAACAACCTTGCTCAATTGTGTATCCGGCATCGATGTGCCGGATGGCGGGACCATCGTCCTAGACGGCGCGGCGGTGGACTTCGGCTCCGAGGCCGCGCGCACCCGGCTGCGCAGACAACGCTGCGGCATGGTGTTTCAATTCTTCAACCTCATACCCACTCTGACGGTTCGTGAGAATGTGGCGCTGCCGTTCTTCATCTGCGGGGAACAGGGGCCTGCGGCAGACAAGCGGGTGGAGCAACTTCTGGTCGAAGTCGGGATGGAACGCAGGCGGGATCACTACCCGTTTCAGCTCTCCGGTGGCGAAATGCAGCTCACCTCGATCGCGCGCGCTTTGGCGCACCGGCCGAGCTTGCTGCTCGCCGACGAGCCCACGGGAAACGTCAATCCCCATGTCGGGCGGACCATCATGGAAATCCTGCGCGCCACCGCCGGCCGCGAGGGAGCAGGGGTGCTCATGGTCACCCACAGCCCGGAGCACGCCGCCTGGTCGGACCGGCTTTGCTTTTTAAAAGACGGTGTCATCGCCGGCGAGCACTTTCAGAACGGCCGCTGTGACGAAGTAGCGTCCATACTTCAGCGGCTTCTGGAGTTGGAGATCTAGCGTGGCGACGCTACCCATGAGCTCGCCGAAACCATGAACCTTCCTCTCGCGCTCTTCCTGGCTTGGCGGAGTCTTTACCACCATCGCACCGTCACCCTGGCTACCGTGCTCGGGGTGGCCCTTGGGATGACGGTCGTGGGCACCATCCTGATCGTAGACCGTAACAGCGTGGAGACGCGCCTCCGTAGGGGGTTGGCCGCTGATCTCTCAACTTTCTCTGCAACGGCAAGCGATCTGCGGGCAAAGCGCAGGTTGCGCTTCTCCGTCGAGCGCGAGCACGCAACTTCCGATGCGTCGCGGCCCTCCGAATCTGGATTTCCCATGCAGCAGGGCAAAGTGCGATCCGACCTAGTAGAGAGGTCCCCCGCGCGTCGCGGGGAAGAGGACTACCAAGCGATGCGTTTGGCAGTGCGGTTAGCCGCGCTCATGGCTTTTTCCGTAGGAGCGATCGTTGTGTTCTACTCGATCCGCTTCTCGGTGGTCTCGCGCACACGGGAGTTCAGTTTGCTTCTTTGCCTTGGGGAGGAGCGTCGAAATATCGCTCTGTCGCTCCTCTGCGAGGCGGCCTTCTTGGGTGCGGCTGGCACGCTGGTGGGATTGTTTATGGCGTTTCCGGCGGCCCGCGCGCTTATCGACGCAGGAATCTCCACCACGGGAGGTGTTCCGTCGCCCAAATTTGCTTTGCCAATGTCAGAACTCGGCGTCATGGCTTCACTAAGCCTCATCATCTCGCTCATGGGAGCGGTGGGTCCGAGCCGCATGCTTTACGAGCTGAGGATCGCGGATGTCCTCCAACCGCGATTTCTCTCACCCGGCATCGACGAGCGGAATCTGGGCATCGTCGGCTTCGGATGGCTATTGCCGCCCCTAATGGCGGCCACGTATCTGGCGCTGCGGCCCTTTCTGAAGAGCTGGCTTTCCGTGGTCGAATTCTTCATCTTCGAGGTTCTGTTTGCCAGCGTGTTCGCTGTCGCCGTGCTGTGGTCGATGACACCGCTACTGCGCGGGGCGATCCGGTTCGCGGAATGGACGTTGCGGCCCTGGCTCCCGCTCCAAGCACTGATCGTGGGAAAGCGTTTGCGGCTCACCACCCGCAAAGTGGTGTTCACCGTAGCCGGAGTGACGCTTGTCTACAGTCAGCTCATTGCTCTGCACGATATCACCCGAGCTCTCAAGCAAGAGATCGAAACCTGGTCGCGGGAGGCGCTGGCGCCTTACGTTTTTCTCGAGCGCAACCTAGAAAAAATGGGAGATATCGATGCGCTGCGCAAGACTGCCGAGAGCCGGGATCTCCACCTCTTCCGCATGTCGCAAAAGGCGGCGGGAGAGATACCATTCCGGCTCATCGCGGCTGGGGATGTTAACCCCTACTTAAAGGCCGGCGGCCGGCGGATGCTGGGCCCTGGCCGAGCGCTGGCTTCGCGCACCCTGGCCGCTCATTTTTCCCTCTCTCCTGGTGACCGGATTGTGATCCACACGGAGACAGAGGATCATCGATTCGTCATCTCGGAGATATCGGACGATGTGGGATTCTTTGCGGAAGAAGGCCAGTATGTCGATCTCAAGTCCTATCTCGTCTTCACCGACGGCAATCCGCTCTTCACGGGAGCGATGGAGCAGACGCTTGGTGACTTTGCGGCAGTTCGTAAGCGTGACGGCGGTCGCGTAAACACAGCGGACGTAGCCGCGCTTTGGCCAAGTTACCGAACAGTGACCGAAGGCCGGGCAGTGGGCGAGGGGCGGTTACAAGAGATCGACCGCGATTTTATGATCTTCGATTTTATCCTGGCAATGACCGTGCTGCTTGCAATAATCGGCGTGGCCAACGGCATCCTAATTCAGGTCTTGGCGCGCGAGCGGGAATTCTCGGTGTTGCGGACAGTGGGGGTGTCACGGGCTCAGACGACGAGCCTACTGCTGGTGGAAGGGGCCGTCATCGGCGTCGTCAGCGCCCTTCTGGCCATAGTGTTGGGCCATGTCATCGGGGCGATCAGTGTCTCCTTCCTCGACCGCTTCACGCTGTTCAGCTACGAGTTCGTTTTTTCGCCCCAGGCGAGCGTACTCGTCCTTCTGCTCGCCGTTGTCACCTGCTCTCTCGCAGCGGTCTACCCAGCTGTGGTGGCCGATCGCATATCCTCGGCGGAGTCTCTCCACTATGAATGAGGGAACTAAAGGGAACTAAAGGGGGCCAGGCTCTGACGTATCCCCACAATTATTACTGGTATATCAACGCGTAAATAAATATATACAGTCATGGAACCTACATGATGTCGGGTGATCTGTATGAAAGTGGTTCTAAAACAGAATGGGGAGATCCGATCATGCAGGCAAGAGAAGTATTACATAAACTCCTTCAGAAGGTTTGCGCGGAGATGCACAAGCTACGTCGCACGGCGCTGTTTGTGAACGTGATGGCGGCGTTGCATGGGGAGGTGCTGACGGTGATGCATCTGGGGCGCGCCATCCGGAGCGAGGCCAAAGAGAAGCACTGTATCAAGCGCGCGGATCGCTTGTTGTCGAATCGCCGCTTGCAGGGGGAACGCGTCGGGATCTATGCGGCGCTCACGCAGCAGCTTATCGGGACAAAACAACGCCCGGTGATTATTGTCGATTGGTCCGATCTCGATGAGTGCAAGCGGGCCTCGGTGCCTATCGCGGGTCGTTCGCTGACCTTATATGAAGAAGTGCACACGGTGACGAGCAAGGAGAAGCCGAAGACCCATCAGCGATTTCTCCAGCAACTCAAGGCCATGCTGCCACCGAATTGTCGCCCCATCTTCGTTACCGACGCGGGGTTCCGTACCCCGTGGTTCAAGCAGGTCGAGGCACTGGGATGGGACTGGGTGGGGTGCATCCGTAACCGCCATGAGGTACAACCGCCGGGCGAAGATGAGTGGATCCCCTGCAAGAGCTTGTACCCTCAAGCGACCTCCACGCCCAAGGCGCTGGGCCGGGCGCGCCTGACCCGGAGCAACCCTATCGACTGTCACCTGGTGCTGTATAAGGCCAAACCCAAAGGCCATGTCCATCTCAATCGCCTTAGGAATGCCTCCCGCTCGACGCATAACAAAAAACACCAGCAGGTCAACCGCGAACCTTGGTTACTCGGTACCTCCCTGTCCGAGAGCTTCAAGCTCGCCGAGAAGGCGGTCACACTCTACGCCCTACGGATGCAGATCGAAGAAGCGTTTCGGGATCTCAAAAGCACCCGCTTCGGCCTCAGCCTCGAACTCCACCAACTCGAACGCCTACAGGTGCTCTTGCTCATCGCAACGCTCGCCCTGACGGTGGCTTGGCTCATGGGCCACGCCACCGAGCTCACTGGACAGCATCGACACTATCAGACCAATACAGTACGAGACCGGCTGGTCCTCTCCACCATATTCCTCGGGCTCAAAGTCATCGACGACCCGCGGGTGATGTTACGATTGGCTGATGTGATCGCGGCCATCAATAGCCTCCACGAAATTCTACAGCGACACTGCTACGATGACTCAAATTCAGCCTAAATTCGTGGGGATCCCACAGA
>JBOIDM010000058.1:0-6730 GCA_050740575.1 Gammaproteobacteria bacterium | reverse complement strand
ATATTTAAACTTGCTCAGTAGCTCCTGTTCCAAAGGCGTGGGATCGGCAAGTAAGCTCAGGGCTTGGTCGGCGTGACAAGCGAAGATGACATGATCAAAGGTCCTTGTCTCGCCGTGGCTGTCGTTGACTTCGACCGCCCCGTTCTTGCGCCTGACGCACGCCGCGCCGCGATTGGTGAGGATACGATCTTTGAAAGGCGCTGTGATTTTCTCCACGTAAGAGCGGCTTCCGTTGATGACGGTTCGCCAATGTTTGCGGCCGAGAGGGCCCTGCAGCGCGCCGTGGTGATATAGGAACTCGACCAGCGTGACTATCGGATAGTTCAACATCTTGTCCGGCGGAAGCGACCAGGTGACCGCGATGAGCGGGATCAAGAAGCGATGTAAAAAGTCCTCACTGTAGTTTTTTTCCCGCACGTACCCGGCGATGCTGTAGTCACGGTATTTGCCGTCCTTGAGCACCTCCGGCGCATTGCGGTGGAATTTCACCATTTCAAAAAGCATCCGCAAGAAGCGCCAGCTCAGCAGGTTTTCGAGATCGCAAAAGCAATAGGTCAGGCCGCGAGTCATATACTGGAGGCCATCGGGATAGATCTGAAAGCTGAAGCTCATCGGACAATACATGCTCGCTACGTTCAATTCGCTCAGCAGCCGCATGAAGAGGGGATAGGCGGCGTTGTTGAACACGACGAAGGCGGTATCGAAGCGAACCGGTTCTCCGTTGTGCTCCACCGTGATGGAGTTTGCGTGTCCGCCGACATAATCGTTCTTTTCGTACACCGTCACATCGAATTGATGGTGCAAGAAATGGCCGCACGCGAGTCCCGCCGGCCCTGTACCGATGATAGCTACGCTGGATTTGGTCATCGTTGTTCTCATTCTTGGAGGATGGTGAACGTAGTTTACCAATACCCCGCCGCTTGCGGCAGGTTTCGACGGTCGTGTTTGACATCCCATTGGCCCATCAATACTTTTTTTTTGAGAAATAAGGGCGTTAACATTTCTCATACCCGAGGCGAGCTCGGCAGGGCGAGGTCCGCGTCCATGGGCCGGCTAGGCAAACGACGATCTCTACGAGAACTCCCATGTGCGCACAGCGGGATAGTCGATGTAGATGGCCGCGAGTGAGATTATTCGCATCCGGATGCTTGGCGGCTGGTCGGTTCACCGGGCCGGGCTGCCGATTTGCTTACCGACGCGCAAAACGGCGGCGCTCTTAGCCATCCTGGCGTTGCGACCCGGGACCGCGGTTTCACGCGTGCGTTTGGGCGATCTTCTCTGGTCGCGCAGGCTCGCGGCAGCTTGCGTGGGCTACTGCAGTTATCGTAAATGGCATGCACTCTGTCTTTAAATCTTCACATTCGACAGCTAGACTGAACGGTCGGTAGTTATGCCTCTGAAGTGCCAGGCTGAAAAAACTTAGATATAGCGCGTCATGCTTGGCGCATACATCGGGACCATAGTGAGACTGAAGAGGCTAGAGGCCACTATGTTATCAATCGTCTTTTGCGCGAGATTTTGACCAAGCCATGGGACAGATGCTCTCCGAGCTCCGCTCATTGCCGCATCAAAATACAGGTGATACGTTCCCCTTGCTCGCAAGCGATTCTATCCGCTGGCATCATCCTCTCCCGCCCAAAATAGTTGCCATTGGCGACTTGCACGGGGATTTAGTAGCATGCGCGGCCTTGTGCCTTAAGTTAGGATTGATAAATGCGGATGGGCACTGGTCCGGTGGGGATAGCCACCTCGTGTTAATGGGCGACCTTGTTGGTGGCCACAAGGACTCTCGCCTATTGTTGAATATGGTCATGCGCCTGGAGCAGGAAGCGCTTGCTCAGGGAGGCATGGTTCACGCGCTATTGGGCAATCATGATCTTTCGCCCATCCAAGGGTTACTGCACGGGATGTCCCGCAAGGAAAAGATGCAATATCAGGACTTTCCCGGCCCCGAGGACGCGTTCCGCGGAACGACTTGCTACGCGGAATGGATACGGACGAGGAATTCTATTTTGAGACTTGGAGACTGGTTATTTGCGCACGCAGGCCTCGACACTTGGGCGCTAGCAACAGAACCTTGCCGAATAAACGCCACCATTCGCGCCTGGGTGCGGTTTTGGCAGGACGCAGGCCCTAAGCCGCCAGCTAACACTTACTGGGTCGTTGCAACAGAAGATTCGGCGCGAGAACACAAGCTGCGTCCCGGTCCATTATGGAATCGATCGCTGAGGGTAAAGTTAAAGAAGCAAAAATACTATCACTGCCCGAGTGACCAGCCTCTGGATCCGCAAGCGCTGGATGCCGCGCTCCTTGGTTGGCAGGCCAAGCGACTAGTGGTCGGTCATTGTCCAATCGAAAGTGGGGAAATCTTGATGCATCACCCTCTCTACAGAGAAAAAATCGTAATGGTCGATACCCGCATCTCGGCTGCCGACGGCAGTCTCAGTGCCCTGTGCATTACTTCGGAGGAGGTTACTCCACTCTATTTGAAGAGTCGCGAACCGGGCCGCGCGATAAGGACGGTGGAAAAGAAATTGGCCGACAGGCAACCTCGGTACGGCGGTCTAGTTCGCCCGTCCCGCTCCAGCTAGTCGGGCTAAACTATCCCCATTCGTTGACGGATTTCCGCCCATAAATTCGCGTACGCTTGCGCCGCTGAACTCGCAGGTGCGAATACCAACAATGGCGCTCGCTGCTGGCCCATGAGTTCTACTTGACTCGCGTATGGAATCGTTGTCGACAGAAACTGTGAGGCGGTGCCCGTAGCCCCTTTAACGATATCTCGGTGCAAACGCTTGCGGTGGTCCACCATCACAAAGAAAGGCAAGACATCAGGTATTCGTTTGTGTAGCCCTTGAAGATGATCGAGCAGCTGCCTATGGGTCCGCAGCGATAGCGGCGTCGGTATGGTGGGAACGATCAACGCATCAGCGGCCTTAAATACGTTGTCTGCCAACAGTGAAATTCCCGGCGGACAATCAAGAATGATTAACGCGTAGTCTTCGGCTACTGGTTCGAGAAGCCTACGTAATTGCTTCGCGGGTTTGTTGCGCTCATAGAGCGCTAGATCGAAGTGTCGATATGAAAAATCGGCCGGCAGCACATCGAGATGTTCGAAATCCGACGCCTTAATCGCGGCATCAAGTGCATGTTTGTGCGCCAAGAGTCGATCGATACCCCCACTGACCCGCGGGTGGATTCGAAGATAGAAAGTCGCGGCCCCCTGCGGATCGAGATCCCACAAAAGTGTGGTCAAACCCTGCGCGGCCGCCAAGCAGGAAAGATTGACCGCTGTCGCTGTTTTACCGACACCGCCTTTGATGTTGTAGGTTGCAAGGATAATCACGGGTTAATGATCCGGGGGGCGAGCATTTGTTCATCTCTAGGGTTGGCTTTTACTGCAAATAGGCCATGAAATCGTTCATCGTTTTTCGGTCCTGTAAAGAGTTGAAAGCTTTCCGCAAGATGCGCGCGAGCCTTCTCTTGCCGCGCGACCAAATTCCCGATTAGCGTCCCCATGGCAAGGAGGGTTTCGCGCGCAAGGTCTCCCGGATCCATCTCGTCCGCGTAACGCTCCAATGCCTTACTCTGAACAGCGGCGTCTTGAAAATCACCGAGTATATCCTGCAGCTGCTTTAACGCTTTAATGCTGTCCTGCAGCTCCTCTTCGGGATAAAGACTGCGAAAAAACTCCAGCAAATAACGGAGCTTCTTGCACGACTTACGTAGTATATGTAGCGCCTCTGGCGCGGTATCAGGTTGGATGGCAGCGCCTTGCCGACAAATTCTGCGATATAACCGCCACAGGCGGCCGCTGGCCACCAAGATTATCGGCTGAGCCGCATTGGGCAAGCGCGACCGACGTGGAGGATTCGTGCACAAGAATCGGCCCCAGCTGCTCAATAGTCGCTTGTAGCGTGCAGAATCCATGGCGATCACAAGCGCCTTATGCGCTTGCTGTTTATGCTGCCGTAAAAGTACTCGCAGCGGCTCAAGTGCCTTTCGCAGAGAGGCCGGTAGGCTTGCTTGATATGCATCGAAGTTCAAAAGGTAGACATCGAGATCACGCAGTGGACCGGTAATTTGACCTAGCCAAGCAAATTCTCGGCGGTAGCGTTCAACAGTGGAAACGGGGAAAACGCCCTTCATCTGGCCCAAGGCGGATCGCGTACGGCGGATCGCTACGCGATAGTCGTGCAAGCATTCCGCATCGACATCCCCACGCACCCCTGCTTCATTGGTTTGCAGGGTCATAAGGAGTTGCGTGCAAATGTGTTTCACGGCTGCATCGGCGCGCGACTCTGGATTGAGGCAAAGACTTAATTTCGATGAGTAACTGCCCGGTTGCTTGCCGTTTATCGCCAGCGCCTGCAGATAAACGGAATCGTCGATCGGTGCCGCGCCAAGACTTTCTTCCACGAGCGCTCGTACCCGCGAAAACGGCACTGAATAACCCTTCAGACCAATCAGCCGTAGTCGCCGCACCGGGTGTGACGGCGCACGTTCGTCGCTGTTCCCCAGGCAATAGTCCTCCAATAGGATCCGCACCAGCGTTTTTCCTTCGGCATCAACGACCAAGACTGTACGGGTTGTAATACTCACCGTAGCCAATGGTAATAACGCCCGCTGTGCAATGCGCTCTTCGAGTCCCTTGCGAATCGCGCCGACTGGAAGGTCAATGGCAAAGCGCGGCTCCTCATCGAGCAACAGTGAGGCATAGCGATCATTGCCGTCCGTTGAGGACCAGGCCAAGCGCAGCGAATGCGCCGCGCGATCAGTTGTCAAGATCTCGCCCGCCGCAAATAAGCGCCAATCAAAGGTATCGTAGTATGTCCGCTGGACCGATTCGGACGGGCGCTCGCGCAGTTCGAATTCTTCCGAGAGCCGGGTACGTACCGCACGCGACCCGGTCGGAGAAGCGATGGTGAAAGTTAATTGTCTACCGCCCGGTCCCACAACTTGACCGCGCGGGATCATGGCGCTTTCCAGTGGTAACACGAGAGCAGCCCGTCGAGGCGTTCTCTGCGCTGAATGGCGCCAGCGAGGGGTGTAACGGCCTTAGGCGGCATGATTAAGCAGTTGCAGAAGTCTTGGTGATTTCGCTCGGTATCATGGTCTGCTGTGTAATCATGGAGGGCGCAGCGTAACGAGGTCTCACAAAAAGTATTGCGCGATTGATGAGTTCCTCCTTTATGGGACGGGCGTGGCGCTCTGCGGAGGAATTCAAATCGGACGAAGTCGGTGGCACCATCGTATTATCTAGGCACCTTAATGTTCCAGCAATCCCTCGAACGACCTGAGCGCGATGGCGAAGGATCGCCTCGCGCGCGCCCAGATTTAATGACAAACTTTCACATGCGCCGGCGATAGCGGCCGCCGACTTCGTAGAGCGCCTGGGTGATCTGGCCGAGCGTACAGTCACGCACGGTATCCATTAGCTCGGCGAAGGTATTGGTGCCCGCATAGACCACCTCTTGCAGGCGTACTAGCGCTTGCGGGGCCTGATCGGTATGCTGTCGCTTGAAGGCCACGGCGGCTTCGATCTGGGCCCGCTTCTCCTCCTCGCTCGCGCGTACCAGTTGGCCTGCCGCGGCGTGCGGCTCGGCGTCCTCGCGCACGAAGGTATTGATTCCGATGAGCGCTAAGTCGCCGCTCTGTTTGCGGGACTCGTAGTACAGGCTTTCTTCCTGGATCTTCATGCGCTGATAGAGCGTTTCCATGGCCCCGAGCACACCGCCGCGTTGCGACAGGCGCATGAACTCCTCGTAGACCGCCTCTTCGACGCGATCCGTCAGCTCCTCGATGATGAAGGAGCCTTGCAAAGGATTCTCGTTGTAATTGAGACCGAGCTCGCGGTTGATGATGAGTTGAATCGCGAGTGCGCGGCGGACCGACTCCTCGGTCGGGGTGGTCACCGCCTCGTCGTAGGCGTTCGTGTGCAGGCTATTGCAGTTATCGTAAATGGCATAGAGCGCCTGTAGAGTCGTGCGGATATCGTTGAACTCGATCTCGCGCGCATGCAGGCTGCGGCCCGAGGTCTGGACATGGTATTTGAGCATCTGGCTGCGCGGGTCCGCCCGGTAGATCTCCCGCAACGCCCGCGCCCAGATGCGCCGCGCGACCCGTCCGAGCACGGCATATTCGGGGTCCATGCCGTTACTGAAGAAGAAGCTTAGGTTGGGCGCGAATTGATCGATCGCCATGCCTCGGCTGAGGTAATACTCGACCAAGGTAAAGCCGTTCGCGAGCGTGAAGGCGAGTTGGGTCACGGGATTGGCGCCGGCCTCGGCGATGTGGTAGCCGGAGACCGAGACGCTGTAGTAATTGCGTACCCGGTGGGCGATAAAGAATTCCTGGATATCGCCCATCATGCGGAGCGCGAACTCGATGGCGAAGATGCACTCGTTTTGCGCCTGGTCTTCCTTCAAGATATCGGCCTGCACCGTGCCGCGCACTTTAGCCAAGGTGTCGGCGCGGATGCGCGCGTAGGTCTCGGGCTCCAGCCATTGCCCGCCGCTCACTCCCAAAAGCCCGAGGCCCAAGCCGTCGTGCCCTTGGGGCAGCGGGCCGTGATATTGCGGGCGCGGCAGATCCTGGTATGACGCCGCGATCCGCGCCTCCACTTCCTGCCAGCGGCCCGACTCGCGCAGGTATTTTTCCACCTGTTGATCGATGGCCGCGTTCATGAAGCAGGCGAGCAGGATGGGCGCGGGACCGTTGATGGTCATCG
>JBOIDM010000057.1:0-2002 GCA_050740575.1 Gammaproteobacteria bacterium | reverse complement strand
GTCATGACCACTTTCACCATACCCCCGCCGGATTCTCCGGTGATCTCGACGTTGGCGAGATCCTCTTGGGCGCGCTTGAAATCCTCCTGCATTTGCTGGGCTTGTTTTAGTAGGTTACCGAGACCGCCTTTCATCTAGAGCCTCCTTAGAATTGAGTCCCTGCGATGCCGCGGGGACCTTTGCAATAGGGTTTCCCCAGGCGCGGGATCGCGCCCCTGGGCCGACTACGCCGTGACGGCAGGTTCATCGGCGTAGCGTATGGAATCTGTCAGTTTGCCCTGATCGTCGCAAGATCGACCTCCGCGCCGAAGGCCTCTCGCAGGGCCTGTACGTTGGGATCGCTTTCGAGCGCCTGCTGCGCCTGCGCGCGCCGCTCGCGGGCCGCTTGGGCCTTGAGGTCCGCCGGGCTCGTCCGCCCGGGGAGATCGGCGACGGAGATTTTCAAGCGGCTAGCGGGCCCATAGTGGTTTTGCAGCACCTCGGCTAATCTCGATTCAATTTTATCATTAATCAGATGGAGGACGGCCGGGGGCGCGACTAAGTGCAGATCGGGTCCCAGCTTATCCGCGGGTACGCACTGCATCGCGAGCTCTCTCACCAAGCCGGAGAGGGCAAGTTCATCGATTAATTGTTGCCAGGCGCCAGCGTCTGCCGACGCCGTAATGATCGGTATGTCCACGGGCGCTGGAGTGCTTGTCTCGCTTCGGGCATGCGGTTTCTCATCGCTGCCATCCTCGCGGGAGAAAGCAAGCATACGCAGCATCACCATCTCAAAACCCCGTCTGGGGTTGGGCGTGAGCGCCAGATCGCGCCGGCCGATGAGCGCCGTCTGGTAGAATAACTGACAATCCTCGGGGGTCAAGCGCGTTGCCAACACCCCAACCGCTTGGTCTTCGTCATCCGCGCCGGTCACGACATTCGGAAGCAGCTGACTCACCGCGATACGGTGCAATATTCCAAGCACCTCCGCCAGCACTTGTTCGAAATCGGGTGTTAAGGCGGCCAATTGGTCGATCTGCCGCAGTAAGCTCTGGGCATCTCGGTTCGCGAGAGTCTGCAACAAGCTAACTACTTGCCGGCGATCGACGGTTCCTAACATTCGGCCGACGTCGTCCGCGAGCAGGCTTCCGCCACCGTAAGCGATCGCCTGATCCAGCAAGCTCAACGCATCGCGCACGCTGCCATCAGCTGCCTCGGCAATCAGTCGACGCGAAGTCGTGTCACTCGACACGTTCTCCTCCTTCAGAATGCGCTCCAACTGATACTCCAGGATCTCCTGGGGTATGCGTTTGAGGTTGAATTGCAAGCAGCGCGAGAGAATCGTGACCGGGAGTTTCTTGGGCTCGGTGGTCGCCAGCAGAAATTTCACATGCGGCGGCGGCTCTTCAAGCGTCTTCAATAAGGCATTGAAGCTGTGGTTGGAAAACATATGGACCTCGTCCACGAGGTACACCTTGAAGCGTCCCCGGGTGGGAGCGTAGGGGACGTTTTCCAGCAATTCACGGGTCTCTTCGACGCGCGTGCGCGAGGCGGCATCCACTTCGATTAAGTCGATAAAGCGCCCCTCATCGATCTCCGTACAAGAGGTACAGGCGCCGCACGGCTCGGGGCTTACGCCCGCTTCGCAGTTGAGGGCTTTGGCCACGATTCGCGCGATGGTGGTTTTGCCGACGCCTCGCGTCCCGGTGAAGAGGTAGGCGTGGTGTATGCGGCCTGAATTCAGGGCATTGGTCAACGCCCGCACGACATGTTCTTGGCCGACTAGCTCCTCGAATCGTCGCGGCCGCCATTTGCGCGCGAGCACCCGGTAGCTCATACGCCGGTGCCGCTAGCCTCCGTAATACGGGCGCAACGCGTCGCTCAACTGGGCGCCACGCTTTTTCGGGTGGCGGCCCGTGCCAGCCACGCCCCAGCACCCGCTCCGCTGCTGCCGCTGCTCCCTCTCGGGCCTGACGGGGTTCACAACCTCGCGTCGCGGGGGTACCGGCACGCGCCACCATGC
>JBOIDM010000056.1:0-4117 GCA_050740575.1 Gammaproteobacteria bacterium | reverse complement strand
AACTGACCGGTAGGCGATGTTGAGCAGTCCGCTCTCGTAGCGGAAGGCCTGATTCGCCTCGCGATGTTCCGTTCTTGAACCCTCGGTTCAAGTCGAAGGCCCGTAACGGCGCTGCGGAGAGCACCCTACTTTGAACCATGCCCCGGTACTGGCTCATGAAATCCGAACCGTCGACCTACGGCATTGCCGCTTTGCGCGCGTGTCCGCGCCAAACCGACTGCTGGGACGGCGTGCGAAATTATCAAGCCCGCAATATGCTTCGGGACGAGATCCGCCCCGGAGATCTCGCTTTTTTCTACCATTCGAGCTGTACCGAGCCCGGAATCGTCGGCATCATGGAGATCACGGGCGCCGGCCGCCCGGATCCGACCGCCTTTGATCCGCGTAATCACCATTACGATCCGGAGAGTTCTCCTAAGGCGCCGCGCTGGTATATGGTGGAGGTCCGGCTGAAGCGCGAGCTAAAACGCACCATCACGCTCACGGAGCTCAAGCGCTATCCAGAGCTATCCGGGCTACAACTTCTCAAGCGCGGGAACCGGCTTTCGGTGATGCCGGTTGAGGCGAAGCATTGGAAGTTCATACTCGGCCTCGTGTGATTGTCGGAGTGGCTGGACAGGGTCAGTTTCCGGGTGCCGACGGGCTAACTTGGCGTGATTCTGTGAACTATTTCCTATTTCATATGTAAGAAAATAACGCCGCGACGCCTGCCTCCGTGCGGCGCGCAGATCTGCCGCGGCGCGTGGGTAGGGAACCGGTTATTTGACTTTGGTGTAAGTCAGGGTTTCGGGCACCTGGAAGACATCGTCGAAATCCCCATCGATATTGATGTCTTCCTTGAGCGTCAACTTGTCCCCCTCGATCTTGTACTGAATGGCGTAGTCATTCTTCGATGACTTCATCTCGATCGCGCTCCAGGTATTGTTCGCCTGATTGTATGGTGCCTCGCCGAACGATTCGGCGGTCCATTCCATATATTCGGGCGTGGCTGATACCGAACCGGTCTCGCGCGCGGTCTCGGTTAGGTCATAGACCACCTGGCCATTGGGGCCGATGAGGCTCTTGTACCACGAATAGGTATAGGTATTCCCCGATAATGTTACCTTCCCCTTGGATTTATGGGTTCCCGACGAGTCGCTTTGATCGGGAAGTTCGGCTTCCCAGACCCCGGCGAGATTGAAGCTATCGGGGCTCGCGCTCGCCGCGGAATCACCGCCTTCGCCACCGCAGGCGGCCATCAGCACAGAACCCAATAAGGCTAATGCCTGTAAGTGTGTTTTCATTCAATTCTCCTATTATACCTTTTGCAAGGTGATTCCAAAGTAACACAGTTCACGCATCGTCCGCACGCTGAAAGCTAAGCGTCGCCCACCCGGCATCGGGGGTAAAACGCGGCCCGTACTTCGTTGTTAATGCCTGTAGCCGATGCTCTATAGCCTCCTTCCCTGTGTCCTTCACATAGTGCAATGGCCCGCCGCGAAACGGAGCGAACCCGGTACCGAAGATCATGCCCGCGTCCAAGAGATCGGCATCCTCCACCACCCGCTCCCGTAAGCAAGCCACCGCTTCATTAATCAGCCGCAGCATGAGCCGGTCGCGGATCTCGTCGAGCTTATACGTTTCCTTGCCGCGAGCGCGGCGGCGGACGGGCTTGCCCTTGCGATACGCGTAGATCCCTTTTCCGCTCTTGCGCCCGAGGTGGCCTTGGGAGACGAGGTTTGTGAGCTGCGGAGGCACCTCCGAATTGAAATGCCCGGCCAGGATCTGGCCCACGGACAGACAAATATCGATTCCGACGGTGTCCGCCAGCTCCAAGGGACCCATTGGCATTCCGAACTCGGTTGCGGCGTCATCGACGATCTCCGGGGGAGTTCCCTCCGACCAAAGGACGATGGCTTCCATGAGATAGGGCATCAACACCCGGTTGACGAGAAACCCGGGAGAGCTCTTGACCGGGAGCGGCAAGCGATCGAGCGCACGCACCAGCGCCGCGGTCGTGGCCAAGCACTCCGGATCCGTCGTCGGAGCGCCGATGACCTCGATCAACAGCATCTTGGCGACCGGATTGAAGAAGTGCAATCCAACCAGTCGCTCGGGACGCTTGAGGATCGCGGCTAGGGTTTCGAGCGGAATACTGGAGGTATTGGTCGCCAAGATCGTATCCGGCTTGAGGCGCGGTTCAATCGTCTCGTAAAGCGCCTGTTTGATCTTGACGTCCTCGACGATGGCCTCAATGACGACATCCGCATGCGGCAATCCCAGGCCGTTGTGGTCCGGGACCAAGCGATCGCAGGCGGCTCGCCGCAGCCGCCGGTCCCGGATGCGTTTCGAGAACAGATCGTGAGCGCGCCGCATCGCCGGCGCGATATATTGCGCGCCGCGATCCTGCAGGGTGACCTGCAAGCCCCGTAGCGCGCACCAGGCCGCGATGTCCCCACCCATGACTCCCGCGCCGATGACGTGGATCTTCGGCTGCGCCTGCGCTTGTTTTCGCCCGAAGCCCTTCAGCCGTTCCTGCAAGAAAAACGCGCGCACCAGATTGCGGGCGCTCGAGCCGGTGGCGAGTTGAGCGACCGATCGGGCTTCTTCCAAGAGCATGTGCGCCGGATCGCCTCCGTGCCGCTCCCACAAGTCTATGAGCGCATAGGGCGCCGGATAGTGGTTTAAGCGCGCGCGTTTCCGTACCTGCGCACGGAGATAGCGTGCGAGCCAAGGGCGCATCAGCTTGGCGTTCGCGAGCTGCAGAAAATACTTCGGTTTCTTGATTGGAGGCGAAGTCAGCGTGTGGGCAATAATCGCGGATTCAAAATGACGTTCGGGAACCGCCGCATCGACGATACCGAGCTTCTTGGCGGTCCGTGGGTCAACAGTCCTTCCGCTCAGCATCAGATCCATCGCAGCCGGGGCGCCGATGAGCCTCGGCAGCCGCATCGTGCCGCCGAAGCCTGGATGAATACCCAAAAGCACCTCTGGTAAACCCAAGCGTGTTGCAGCTTCATCCAAGGCGACGCGGTAACGGCACGCCAACGCCAGCTCCAAGCCCCCGCCGACGCAAAACCCGCGAATGGCCGCCACCGTCGGGCACGCTAAGCCTTCCAGTCGATCGAAAATCGTTTGTCCCTGCCGGATGAGCGCGAGCGCTTCCTCGCTGTCGCGAAGGGACGCAATTTCCTTGACGTCGGCCCCGGCAATGAAACCGCTCGACTTGGCGGAACGGATGATCAATCCGCGCGGTAGCTTTTCGCTGATGATTTCGATGATGCCGTCGAGCTCGCCCAGCACCTCGGAGGACAGCACATTCGGCCCCGGGCCTTGTTTGTCCAGATGCAAGGTCGCGATATTGGATGCGTCAATCTCAAGGCGCCAATGCTTATAGCCTGGTTCCAATCTCATTACCCCCAATTAATAAGCCGACTCTAGCCGGCGCGATATCGAATATCATTCATTGCCGCTCGATCAACATTGCGCCCCCTTGACCGCCGCCGATGCAAAGGGCGGCTACGCCACGGACGGCTTGGTTGCGCTCAAGCACACGCAGCAGATGCAAAACGATGCGGGCGCCGCTCGTCCCGACGGGATGACCCATGCTGATCCCGCCGCCGTCGACGTTCAAGCGATCGCGCGGGACCTCACCCATCGGTCGCTCCAGGCCCAACTGTTCGCGGCAATAGGTGTCATCCTTCCAGGCCGCGAGGCAGGCGAGGATCTGGGCCGCGAAGGCCTCGTTGATTTCCCAGTATTCAATATCGGCGAGACTCAAGCCGTGGCGCTTCAATAGCGGTGTCGCGGCGTGGACGGGGCCCAGCCCCATCTGGCTCGGATCGAGCCCGGCCCATTCGCTGTCGATGATCCGCCCGAGCACGGGAAGCTTGTGATGCTCGACAGCGCCTTCGCTCGCCAGGATCACGCAGGCCGCCCCATCGGTTACTTGGGCGCTGTTGCCGGCGGTCACCTTGCCGAAGTCGCGATCAAAGACGGGTTTTAGGCGGCCGAGCTGCTCCAAGGTCGTATCCGGCCGCACGCCTTCGTCGTGATCGTAGTAATTGCCCTGCCAATCGTAGAGGGTTTCGATCTCTTGCAACCGCCCCTCGCGCTGTGCTTGGGCGAGCCGTTGATG
>JBOIDM010000055.1:0-3608 GCA_050740575.1 Gammaproteobacteria bacterium | reverse complement strand
TCAAAAGCTTGCTATCGATGATGAGCTTCAGCTCGTTCGCCAACGCCCGGAAGCCGGGGTGGCCTTGCTCTAGCCGGCCCTCGACAAACGCTGCTTGCGCGATTCCATTCAGGTAAATGTGCCGGACTTCGCGTTTATAGCGATCGATGACCCACACCTGCACTTGGGCGTCGATCGCCGCCTCGATCTGGGACAAGCGCTTCAGCATCAAGTATTGCAAGATCGATAAAGTGTCCGAGTCATCCTTGGCGTTGGAGTAGATGGCGAGCACGTCGTCGAGCGATATCTCCGAGTAGACATCGGTGATGAAAACGTGGTTGCGATGCTGCGCCATATCGTCGTAGGAGGCGTAACCGAGTGCCGATAGCTCCACTCCGAGCGCGTGCGCCTCGCGGTTAAAGCCGAGCCCGCACACGAGCTGTGCCTTGGTGAGGCCGAGACGCGCGGCGGCGTTGCCGAGTCTCTTGCGCGGCTGGGCGGGCGGCTTGCGCTTGCCGAGCCGCTCTCGCAGGTCCGCGGCGCTCGCGTGCAAGATCTCGGAGAAGGTGGTGGCCGCCAGCACTGCTGCAACCTTCGGAGGGCTCCGGGGAGCGCGTCCTCCCTATGCGAGGCTCTTTGCCAAGGCATAGATTTGCTCGGCATCGAAAACCTGGTCGTTGCGCTCGAACATCTTGCCGATGCAGGCGCGATGCAGCGTGATCTTCAAGGCGCCGAACCCGATGGCCCCATAGACCAGTTTTCCGTGGCGCTCCTTAGCGCGGTCCATCACCTCGACGCCTGCCAGGCCAAGGGGCGGTGTGGCGTTAGCGTCTAGCAACATTTCGATGCTCGGGTGGTCCTTCCAATGTTCTTCATCGAGCAAATGCACGCCCGCGGCCCCGGTCGCGAGCACCAGCTGTGCGCCTTTCAACACCTTTTGGACCGACGGATCGCGGACCTCCGGTCCATCGAAGGCACAAACCGCCGGGGTAATATCCGTCCCGAAGCGCTCCTTCATCATGCGGCACGCGCGCTCTGCGCGTTCCATCCTGCGTGAGGTCAAGACCACCTCGGCGCCTTCCTGGGTCAACATCACGCTCGCCCGCTGACCCACGGGTCCCGTGCCCGCAAGCACCACGGCCTTCTTCCCGGCGACAGAACGCTGCTTGGTCAGGCTCGCCACCGCGGCGGCGGCCGTCGTATTGCTGCCGTTGCTGTCGAGCATCACGGAGACCCGAAAGTCACCGAAGAACTTCTTTTTTACCGCTTTGAATAATTCCTGACCCGCTCCGAGATCGCTGCCGCCGACAAAAATCGCGGTGAATTTCTTGTCCTTGGGCGCACGCGTGAAAATCGTGCCTTCCACCAGCGATCCCACATTAGCGGGTGTCACCCCGCTGTGCGCCGTCACGTGGTCGGCGCCGCCGTCGTAAGCCACGACGGTGTCGAAAACGCTGGCGAGGGGGTCGGTATCGAACTGGAAGAGCAGCTTTTTCATCGTTATTGTCCTCAATCGCGGGTAGAGGTGATTCTTGTCGGCTGGGCGGCTCGGCGCCGGTTTTTTAACCTAAGGTACCGCAAGCCATGTATGGGAACAACTCGCTGCTTCGAGGTTCCGGGCTCGAGGTGAGTTCACGTATAATCGAAGCGCCGAAAACATACCGTGAGGACCGGGAGCAATGATTAACGATAAATCGATACAAATGTTCTTAGATGGGCTTGCGAGCAAGTCATCCACGCCGGGCGGAGGGAGCGCGGCCGCGATCATGGGAGCGATGGGCGCGGCCTTGGTCAGCATGGTGTGTAATTTGACCATCGGTAAGCAGAATTATCTGGAGGTCGAGGATGATATGAAGGATGTGCTGCGCCGGGCCGAGGAGTTGCGGCAGCGTCTCGCCGACATGGTGCGGGCCGATGTCGAGGTCTTCGATCAGGTAATGGCGGCCTACGGCCTCCCGAAAGAGACCGATGCGCAAAAGACCGCGCGCAGTGAGGCGATTCAGTCGGCCTTGCGCGCGGCTACCGAGGTGCCGCTCAATTGCGCCCGGGCGTGCGCGGAAGCGATCGCGCTTTGCCAGCGGGTCGCCGAGAAGGGTAACCGCAACGTCATCAGCGACGCGGGAGTCGCGGTTCTCGCTGCGTACGCCGCGCTTCGGAGCGCGGCCCTGAATGTCTACGTCAACGCAGGCGCGATCAAGGATAAGAGTTTCGTCGAGGTGCGCTTAGCGGAATTGGGGCGTGTCATGAATGGCGCCGATGCGCTGACGGAAGAGGTCTACGCTCTGGTAAGAACTAGGCTTTAGTGGTCATGGACAAAACGCATCGAGAAATCGATGGCCCGGACATGCTTGGTGAGAGCTCCGACGGAAATAAAATCGACTCCGGTCTCGGCCACCGCTCGCAGGGTGTCGAGATCGAATCCGCCCGAGGCCTCGAGCCGGACTCGCCCGCGATTCCGGGCGACAGCCGCGTGTAGTTGATCCACGGTAAAGTTATCGAGTAATACGAGGTCGGCGCCGGCGCCAATCGCTTCCTCAATCTGGGCCGGATTTTCGATCTCCACCTCGATCGGTATCTTCGGATAGCGCGCCTTGGCGCTAACGACGGCTGCGGCGATGGAGCCGAGGGCGGCGATGTGGTTTTCCTTAATCAGGACCCCATCGAACAAGCCGAGGCGATGGTTGTAACCCCCGCCGCAGCGAACGGCGTATTTCTGTGCCTCGCGTAATCCCGGGATGGTTTTTCGGGTATCGAGTAGTTTGCTTTGAGTGCCTTGCAATGTACGGGCATAGGCGCGCGTCACGGTGGCGGTCCCGGACAGCATCTGCAAGAAATTTAGGGCCGTGCGCTCCCCGGTCAATAAGGCGCGGGTGGGGCCGGCGAGCGCACAGATCTCTTGCTTAGCCCGGACCTCGTCGCCGTCTTGCGCCTGCCATTGAATCTCAACCCGCGTGTCGAGCCGGCGAAAGACGGCGTTAAACCAGTGTGTTCCGCACAGAACCGCATCTTCACGTGTGAGTACCTGGGCCCTCGAATGGTGGGCCGGCGGGATCAACGAGGCGGTGAGATCCCCCTCGCCTACATCTTCTCGGAGAGCCTGCGCTACGTCAATATTTTTTAAAGGATTATCTAACACGTTGTCTCATATGTAATTTAAACTTGAACTCGGTGAGTGAGGCCGCTATGCAATTGATCGCAACAAGAGCTTGAAAATCTTCAAAAAAAGTTCCAGGGACATAAGAGACATGGCCGTTAATCCCATGCTAGAATGCGCACTGGCGCGGGGATTCTCTTCCACCGGGAGGTAATCTATCTGTCCGAACACGAGTCTGACATAGACGGCGGCACAGTGCATCCAGGGTTTCAAGAACGACCAAAGGAGATCCCTCGCAACGATGCATGCGCTGACACGACCACGGTGTGTGCGAAGAAGGCTCGTGGATGAAACATCGCGGCCGGCCGGCCGGTTGCGCGTGGACGAAGAGGGGTGGTTGACCGGGGTTCGCCGACTCCCGTCCCCCAACTGTGACGAACGGCCACTCGGTACGCGCATCGATCTATTGGTGGTCCATGCGATTAGCCTGCCGCCGGGAAGGTATGGAGGCGACTATATCGATGCGTTTTTCACC
>JBOIDM010000054.1:0-4596 GCA_050740575.1 Gammaproteobacteria bacterium | reverse complement strand
CGCTGGCAGACCGTGAGCCGCATCGTGTTTCCGGCCATCCTGCCCGCGCTCTTGACCGGCTTCGCGCTGGCCTTCGCGCGCGGCGTCGGCGAATACGGATCGGTGATCTTCATCGCCGGCAACCTGCCGTATGTATCCGAGATCGCGCCACTGCTCATTGTCATCAAACTGGAGGAGTTTAGTTATCCGGCCGCCACCGCGGTGGCGGCCGCCATGCTGGTCATCTCCTTCGCACTGTTGCTGATCATCAACGCGCTGCAGGCGTGGACCAACCGCCACCGGACCCGCCACCGTGTCGAACCGGCGCTGCCTCATCCGGTACTTCAGGGAGCTGGAGCATGAGTCCGCAGATCGACCACTCACTGCTGGACCCGCCGGAGCTTCCCTTCGAGCCACTGCTACAGCGCAATGCCGTGATTACCGAGCAGCCTTGGGTCCGGTGGCTGCTGACGGTCGGCGCGCTCGCTTTCCTCATGGCGTTTCTTCTGCTTCCCCTGATCGCCGTTTTCACGGAGGCCTTGCGCGGCGGCTTCAGGCTGTACTGGGAGTCCTTGAAAGAACCCGACGCGCTGGCGGCAATCAGACTGACCCTCACCGTCGCCGCCATCGCGGTCCCGCTGAATCTGGTCTTCGGCGTGGCCGCCGCCTGGGCCATCACCAAGTTCGAGTTCCGCGGCAAACTCTTCCTCATCACGCTGATAGACCTACCGTTTTCGGTGTCGCCTGTGGTCTCCGGCCTGATCTATGTGCTGATGTTCGGCGCACAGGGATGGTTCGGTCCTTGGCTGGCCGCGCACGACATCCACATTATCTTTGCCGTGCCCGGTATCGTGCTGGCTACAGTGTTCGTGACCTTTCCTTTCATCGCCCGCGAGCTGATACCGCTGATGCAGGAACAGGGCACGGACGACGAGCAGGCGGCGCTGTCCTTGGGCGCCAATGGCTGGCAGGCCTTCTGGAAGGTCACGGTCCCGAACATCAAATGGGGCCTGCTTTACGGCGTGCTTCTCTGTAATGCCCGCGCCATGGGGGAGTTCGGTGCGGTTTCCGTGGTCAGCGGTCACATCCGCGGCGAGACCAATACCATGCCGCTGCACGTGGAAATTCTCTATAACGAATACAACTTCGCTGCAGCCTTCGCCGTGGCTTCGCTCTTGGCCGGGCTGGCCCTGATCACCCTTGCGCTGAAATCCGTCCTCGAAGCACGGCACGGCGCCGAGCTTTCGGCCTCACATCGTCATTGACGGAGAACCCCATGGACATTCGAATCCGCCGCATCCACAAAAGCTTTGCCGGCTTTCCCGCGCTGGTAGACGTCAATCTCGACATCCACTCGGGCGAGCTGATCGCACTCTTGGGTCCGTCGGGGTCCGGCAAAACGACGCTGCTGCGCGTCATCGCCGGGCTTGAATTTCCGGACTACGGGGAGATCCTGTTTGGCGCCGAGAACATGGCGCGCAAGCCCGTGCGCGAGCGCCGCGTCGGTTTCGTGTTCCAGCACTATGCGCTCTTCAAGCACATGAGCGTGCTCGACAACATCGCCTTCGGGTTGCGCGTGCGGCCCAGGTCCTTGCGGCCCGCTGAGGCCCAGATCCGCCGCAAGACTGCCGAGTTGCTGGACCTGGTGCAGTTAGGCGGCCTGGAACGGCGCTACCCGCACCAGTTGTCCGGCGGCCAGAAACAGCGGGTGGCCCTGGCCCGCGCCTTGGCGATCGAGCCGCGCGTGCTGCTCTTGGACGAACCGTTCGGTGCGCTCGATGCCAAGGTGCGCAAGGACCTGCGCCGCTGGCTACGCGAGCTGCACGACCGGACCGGCTACACCACCGTGTTCGTCACCCACGACCAGGAAGAGGCGCTGGAATTGGCCGACCGAGTAGTGATCATGAACCGTGGGTGCCTTGAGCAGGTCGGCACCGTGGACGAGGTGTACGAGCATCCGCGTACGCCTTTCGTCTTCGACTTCCTGGGCGGCACCAATGTGCTCGACGCCGAAATGCACGGACGCAAGGTGTTCCTGCGCGGCGCCGAGCAACCTCTGGTGACCGACGTCATCCATCCCGATGGCCCCGCCGACCTCTACGTGCGCCCCGGCGACCTGCGCCTTGCGGACCCGGGCGCGCCCGGCATCGAGGTGCGCGTAACCGACGTTCAGCGCACCGGACCCATCGTGCGCGCCAGCGCCGAGGTTTTGGCCAACGGCACCGGCGTCAGCATCGAATTGCCTCATCTGCACCACGACGCAGCCAGGTTCCAGGCGGGCGCCACGCTCCGGCTGAAGATGATGCAGTTCTGCGTATACCCGCGAGCAGCCGCGGTTCGTGCGCACCCGATCGCGGATGCGCCGGAGCCGACCGCCGTCGAATCGCGCACTCGCGCGTAGTGGCGCCTGCAGGGCGCTCGATGATCACCACGAGATCCCCGACACAGCGGCGCCGCTGCCGTGCGACGAGTTCGCTGGGGTTTATCGGTGAACAGGGTTAGGAGAATCGCGGGCGCATCGAAGCGTCACGCGTCAGAGCGTTGCGCCGCGACCATCGTGATGTCATCGAACTGCGGGGCCGATCCTTGGTAGTCGGTCACGACCTTCAACAACCCATCGCACATCGCTTGAGCGGGCACGCCCGCGTGTGCGCGTAGCGACGCTTGCAAGCGATCGACGCCGAAGGCACGCTCGTGCGCATCTACCGTGTCGGTGATGCCGTCGGTGTAGAGAAACAGTGTGCCCCTTCGAGGGATGATCATCGTCGCCTCGTCAAACCGGGGATCCTCGATGATCCCCAGGGCTTGCCCGGTACCTTGGGGCATGAGCTCGGCCTGGCCCGCCGCATCGACGAGGATCGGCAGCTCGTGCCCGGCTCGGGCATAATCGAAGTTCCCGCTATGGATATCCAGCACTCCGTAGAGGACCGTGACGAAGAGCCCCGTGTCGCTCATCTCCAGCAGATGACGATTGACCCGGCGCAGTGTCTCCCCGGGCGCCTCGAATCGGCTCGCCTCGGCGCGCCATAGGGCACGCGTCTGGGCCATGAATATCGCCGCCGGCACCCCCTTGCCGGTCACATCGCCCACAACGACGCCCATCGCCCGGTCACTCAAGACGATGAAATCAAAGAAATCGCCGCCCACTGCACGGGCCGGCGCCATATGTATACCGAAATTGAACGCCGGCAGCCGTGGCGCCGTTTTGGGAAGAATGCCTACCTGGATCTCGTACGCGAGCTGGAGCTCGCGCTCCATTCTCTCCTTCTCGATGATTTCACGCTGCGCGGCTTTCAGACTTTCGTAAGCCTCGGCGAGGCGGCGGTTCTTTTCCTGCAGGTCATGGATCGCGGCGGTGTGCGAGTCGGTCAGGCGCTCGCTCAGCACCCGCACCATTTCGTAGGCGAGCAACGGCTGGCGGTGCAGCAACGCGTCAAAGTCGCCGCGGTTCATGCGCAACATCCGCACCTGCTCCAGCGCGCGCACCGTGGCCATGTGGCGTCCGTCGCGGTTGAAGAGGCTCAGCTCGCCCAGAAACTCGCCCGCGCCGCGGACACCGATCACCTGCTCCTCCTCCGTGCCCAAAGCCTTGATCACTTCCGTCCGGCCCGCGACCACGATATAAAAATGATCGCCCACGCCGCCTTCGCGAAAGAGAACCGTGCCGGCAGGTGCTTCAACGGATTGAAGCGTGGCCTCCAGGTACTCTATTTCGTTCTTGGGCAGAGAACCAAAAAACGGCACCCGGGCCAGGATCGATGTTTTCACCGAATACCCTTCTCGGTTGCCGCTTACTGGATGGATGTCACGTCCGCTCGCGGGTATCTACACAACGAATCGCCGCTCGTGCCGGTCGGTGGCCATTAGCATCGGGCCCATGAGTCCCGCCGAGGAAACCTGCGAAGGATTGTCTAGCTTGAAGGCGTGGGTCGTAACCTTCACACCGATGCAAATCGAGGTTGCAAGCCTTTGTCGAGGTTTTTTCTTACCATGGCCGCCGCCTCTTTCTTCGTGATCACGCCGTCGTGATTGAAGTCGAGCCCCGCGTTTTGAATATAGCGTTTGGGATGCCGCGGATCGCTCTTAGCGAATAAAACAAAATCGTCGGGCTTTCCGATCGCCCCCGGCCATAAAATGGCCATGTACACATCCTCAAGGGAGTTCAGTTTACCTGTCCGCGATTGGAAATACTTTGCGACGTACTGCAACTGTTCCACGGCCGTCATGGCGGCCAATGCCTCGGTCGTGGTGCCCAAGGCCTGGGCGGTGCTTGGCATGAACTGAATCAGACCCACCGCGCCGCTGCCGGCTGCATTTCTGATTGAAGGGCTGAAAGTTTCGCCAGACTCAAACGCCATGCAAGCCATTAAATGGTTGGCGTCCGTGCGGAGCGTCCGCGCCACTTCACGCACCCGATTGCGAAACTCCTCCGACACCTTCTGCCCCCATGCCAGCATCGGTCTTCCTTTAGCGCGCGCTTAGCGATTTACTGATCGCCCGATCGACGGTGGTTAGGCAATGAATTTCTTTCGAAGAGACGCGAGCGGATACCTCGCCGCCGATTCGTGCCCGATTCTTAAGGGATCCGCCATGGGGCGAGAATAGATCATGGAGGCA